>PWHA01000282.1 GCA_003554685.1 Halanaerobiaceae bacterium | reverse complement strand
CTGGCAGAAAGTTTATGAGAAATATCATCCAGATCCAGTTGATCAATTTTAACTCTCAACCTCTCAGCAAATTCAGCAGCTTTTTCCAGTGAGGTCTCCGGTAGCAGAATATTGAATTCATCTCCGCCAATCCTGGCAGCCATATCTTCCTGGCGGATATTTTCTGCCAGCAGTTCACCAATTTTTTTCAGTACTTCATCACCGGCACTGTGTCCGTAGGTATCATTTATCTCTTTAAAATTATCCAGGTCGATCATGACCATTGACAGTAAGGAGGAATGCCTTCGGGAGAGAGAATAGAATTTTTCGTAAAACTCCATGAATGCCCTTCGATTGGAGATGCCGGTGAGCTCGTCGGTTCTCAAAAGTTCTTCAATTCTGGCCCGGGTTTTTTCCAGCTCTACATTTTTTTTGGTAAGTTCTCGTGTTTTATTAACCAGTTCATTATTGAGCTTGGTGAGCTTTTGAAAAAACTCATCTCTTTCCGGAAGCTGATGTCTGCCTGCCAGTAGATACCATTCGCTCTCACTAATAATATAGCATTTTAACGGAAATCCTATCATCTTTTCATTCCGGATTATCTCGTTTCTGAACTTGAGATTTTGCTCTTTTAACTCCCCTTGGCCTGGTAGCTTTAACCCCATATCATTCTCCAGCAGTTCATGCAGGTCTAATCCTATAATCTCTCTGGCTGAATAAGCTATCATATCAGCAAAGGCCCTGTTATATTCCTGTACTTTTAAATCTTTATCTATAATAACAATAACTATATCCACAATATCGACTAAAAGTTTATTTAAAGCAGCAGGACAGTACTTCAGTAACTCATTCAGTTCATTTTTATCTTCCCAGGGCAAATTTCCCATTTTAATCTCCACCTTTACTAAAATGAAATAAAATAGAGCTTTCATATAATTGAAGTATGTTTTTAAAATGTTTTTATATTTTTTTCAGATTGAAGCTCCATTTCCAGCCTTATATTATACCAGGCTAAAAAATAAAATCTATTGCAAGTTCTTGACCAGGCTTGAATAACAAAAATATTCCGT
Organism: Halanaerobiaceae bacterium; assembly: GCA_003554685.1. Lineage (GTDB taxonomy): Bacteria > Bacillota > Halanaerobiia > Halanaerobiales > Halarsenatibacteraceae > T1SED10-84. Next base: position 7,551 of record PWHA01000282.1, on the reverse strand, counting down.
CAGCAGGATTGGGATCTTAAAATATACAAGTATCTACTCTGATTATATAGTGTTTCTCCCACAAAAAAGTCTGTCTCGCAAAATAAAACCAAAATTATACTATATGTTGTATTTAATTGATCTACAACCCACTATATATAGCACCATGAATAATATTTAAACATTTTTGTGAGCAAACCATATAGTTATTTACTCACGACTCATTTAATTTTACAACATTTCAGGATTTATTTCATTAAATTTTTAAAAAAAATTTAAAGTATATTGAAAATCTCAGCTCAGGCATGCTTTCTTGTCTCTGAAAGTGCCTCAGATTTGATGAAGATGAAATTCACATCAAAATAGTGAGGAGGAATTTTTTTCATTATAAAGATAGTGAAAATTATTTTGTAATTATAGCAGGAATTGTCTAAAAAAAGGATAATTATTAAATAAGCAAACTTTTAGTTGAATTGTACTCACAACTATAACAATAATTATTCAGGTTAAATTTAAGTATCAAAAATTTATTTGTTATGTTATGATTCCACTGCAGAAAGTCCAAATTTGCGAAATTCAGTAATTTTAAATCCTGGCATAGTAGTGATTCTGGTAAAATATTTGCCGAAAAACTTCTTTCTGTAGTACAATCATATATTAATGCTGATAAATGATAAATAATATGTTTATTCTGTAGGGAGGAAGGTTCAAAAATGAATATAGAAATTAGACCGGTTACCAGAAATGACATATCAGAAATGGCGAAGATCAATATAAACAGCTGGCGAGATGATTATCGAAACATAGTTCCGGATAAAGTCCTGGAAGAATTGGAACCCGAGGAAAAATCCCGATCTCTGGAAAACTGGTTGTTTGCAGATTCCAATGACATCAGGTTGGCTTATGGAGCTTTTCTTGATGATCTCATGGTGGGATATATAACAGCCAGCCTGACAGAAGATATTGATTCAGAATATGACGTGGAAGTTAATAACCTTTTTGTGGTTAAAAAATATAGAGGCCTGGGAATAAGTTTAAAATTATTGTATCAGATAGCCTCTGTGTTTTCTGAGCTTAAAGAAAGACAGTTTACTTCCCTGATTCTCTACAGCTGGCAGGCTACTGCCTCCAATGAGTATTATCGAAAACTGGGTGGAAAAGTCATTAAAGAGCAGATCCAGGATTGTGGCGGCAGAAAACTTGCTGCAGACATATTTGCCTGGCAGTTAGAAGAACTAATCGCAGTTCTGGAAAACAAACTGTAAAAATATGCAGAAATATAAATATTAGACTTCAGCGTCAGGACTTCTGTAAATTCTTGATTCTGGGGTCAAATTCATCTCTTAACCAGTCAGCAATTAAATTTAAACTGAATACGATTGACATCAAAACCCCGCCCGGAAAAATTACCAGCCACCAATTGCCTGCATATAAAAAGTCCCCGGACTGCATTGCTTATGAAAGAAAGATACTGGACAGGCAATAAACAATCATAATATAATTATTAACAGCACATCAAAAACAGCCAAAGAGGGATGAGAATACTCTTAAATTATCCAGAAATTAAAGGCAAGTATTAGGGAACTAATCGAACTTTGAAGAAAGAGGTGAAAATATGCTGAGCATGATTTGTCCAGAATGCAATAAGCTAGGCCAATCGGTCAGCGATGTCACGGTGGCAAATCTGGTGCAGGAGGACAGCATCAGAGATGGAGCAGGAGAGAACAGCTTCTACCTCTGCCGGGAGCCCGGCTGCTCGGTGGTTTACTATAATGGGGTCCGGGTCTACGGAATTCAGGCTCTCAAGGTGCCGGTCTGGTTTAAGGAGGGGTCGGGAGAGGATTCTCCCATCTGCTACTGTGCCAGAATCACCAGGAAGGATATTAAAGAAGCTGTGGCCAGCGGCAGGAATACCAGCAGCGAGATAAGAAGCTATACTGGCAAAACCGAAAGAGAGAACTGCACCCGGGAGAACCCGGCGGGCAGGTGCTGCGATCAGGAATTTGATGAGGAGATCATTAAATACAGGAGGATGAGGAGATAGAACGGATACAGGAAAGAATATGGGGAAATCCCGGGGCACAGCAAGAGTGTTAATGACCAGGCATATCTGAGGGGGCATGTCTGGGGAATGCTGCACCCCGGGAATTATGTAGGCGGCTTTTTGAGCATGGACTAAAATGCAAAACATATTGGATTTTATTTGCCTATTATTATACTTAATTGAACATATAATTTATAAATCCTGCTTTTATTTGCTAAAGATAAGAAGTATAAATAATTTGAATGTTTGACCATAAAGAAAGGTGCCTCCGGGCAAAATATCGGGTCATTTTCACTCGCTTCCTGCGGCCGGCTCGTCAACACGGGTTGGTTGTTTTATATATCTAAACATTAATATTAATCAGTAAAGTGTTAGATTGCTTACATATTGTTAGCTTAATTCAGGAGTATACTGTATGTAAGAGGTGATGAAGAGATGTTATTTAAAAAATTTGCTATTATTAGTTTAGTTCTGGTTTTTTCTCTGGTTATGGTTTCTCATGGGGCTGAGGCGAATATAGATGATGGTCTCCGGGCGGGGATCGTACTTGAAGTTGACGGCGAAGACTACTATCTGGCTGGTCCGCCTATTGAAGAGGGCTCAGATGTACTTGATGTTCCCGGTCATGAATGGGTGATATTAAGCTTAAATGCAATCTATGGTAAACACTATAATACGGGCCCATTTGGGGCTGAAAACTGGTGGTCTTCAGATGCTGATGATGGAGAACTACTCTACACAGTCGTTGGTATCATTGATGGATGGACGGAAGCGAAAGCTGAAAGATACGCTGAGAGAGGTTATGTTCATTATCATGAACTAGTATCTGTTGACGCGGGAGAACTTCATCCCGATAAGGTAGTTTGGTTGAAGCATAATGCCAGGACCAGTTTCACCCTTGATGGAGGACCTCATCCAGAGATGGCAGGTCATGAAGTAACTCCAGGTATTGACTATAATTTCTTGCCAAACTATATGCAACCTTATCCTGAAGAATAAGCAATTCACTAAACAGTTAAATCCAGATAAATAAGCAAGATAGCAGCTGGCCTTTTTCGGGCCGGCTGTTTTTTTTGAATAGTTAGGAAAACTGTGGTAAGCTTAAAAACAGGTGATTAATATCCGTCTTTGCCGCAGCAGGGGAGGGATTTAATGGGGGCGGATTTAGTGCGATGGAACTTTAAGGAGGAGATTAACTATGAAAAAATACGATCTATTTGTGATTGGCTCCGGGATGGCAGGACTGAATCTAGCTCATAAGGCAGCAGACAAAGGGCTCCAGGTTGCGATCACCGATGAGCGGCCTTACGGAGGCACCTGTGCCCTGAGGGGTTGTGATCCGAAAAAGATACTGTTAGGACCAGCTGAAGTCCTCTATCATGCCAGACATCTAACAGGTTATGGAATCGATAGAGCACCGGAGATTAACTGGCCCGAGGTGATGGCCTTCAAACAAAAATTTGTTGAGGAGGTGCCGGCCAGGGTCGAAGCTGGCTATGAGGAAAAGGGAATCGCCATGTATCACAAAGCGGCCCGTTTTCTCTCCGAGGATACCGTTCAGGTTGGAGAGGAAAAAATTAAAGCTGACAGGATAGCCATCGCCACTGGAGCTAAGCCCCGGGAACTGGATTTCCCGGGAGCCAGGTATGCCAGGACCAGCACTTATTTTCTTAACCTGCCGGAAATGCCGGACTCCATACTCTTTATAGGGGGAGGTTACATCGGCTTCGAGTTCGCTCAGATAGCAGCTAGAGCTGGAGCTGAGGTAACCATTGTTAACCTCAGCCAGGAGCCGCTTGAGAAACTCGAGCAGGACATTGTTGCCCACCTGGTTAAAGCAAGTGAAGACTTAGGCATCAAGCTGGTCCTGGAGACTGAGGTTTGCGGCATAGAAAAGGTGTCCGATGGTTATCGGGTAAAAGGAGATGCTAACGGGGAAATTACCTTTTTTAAGACGGAAATGGTTGTTAATTCAGCCGGGCGGCCGCCGAAGATTTTTGATCTGGATCTGGATAAAGCCAACATCTTATACAACAAACAGGGTATTGAGGTCAACGAATATCTTCAGAGCACGTCTAATCCCAGGATTTATGCTGCGGGAGATGCAGCTGCTTCTCCTGGCCTTCCATTGTTCCCGGTCAGCGTTCTGGAAGGTTATACCGCTGCTGCCAACATCATTAAGGGCCCAAAGAAAAAGGTAGAGTATCCCCCCATGCCCACAGTGGTCTTTACCCTGCCCGTCCTGGCTGCAGTAGGCTTAACCGAAGCGGCTGCGGAAGCAGAGGGCTATAACTACAAGGTCAATTACAGGGAAGCCAAGGAGTGGTTCAACGCCCGGCGCCTGCAGGTGCCGGAATATGCTTTTAAAATTATCATAGATGAAGATAGCGAAACGGTTTTAGGCGCCCATATCATCGGTCCCAACGCCGAAGAGACTATCAACCTGTTCTCCCTCTTCATCAGAAAGGAGATGGTGGTGAGTGAAATTAAGCAGATGATCTTCGCCTATCCAACCTTGGCTGCGGATATACCTCATATGCTATAAAACTTAAGTCCTAAAGCGGGGTTCTGTAAAAGATTTTTTGCTAATAAATTTTGTTATTTTATTTACGATGATGATTATGAAAAAAACACTCCTTTTAAGCATAAAAATTTTATATTAAATATCAGAAATCCTAATTCATAATAGGTTCTTCTCGCCACTGAAAAGGTAAATCCACTATCTTACCTGGCTCCTCTACTGATTCAAGAAGTTTTAAAGCTGCTTTAATTACTTCCAGCTGTTTTTCTTCATTACCGGGTTCACCTACTGGGCTGCCAAGAGGAAAGGGTACATAAGCAGTTCTTGGTGGTTTGGTATATTTTGCTACTTCTCTGATTAAATTGAGAGTTACAGTGGGAATGCCGGATTCTTCAATTTCGCGGGCTATCAGTCCGCCGGACTGCTGACAGATAGGTCATACCGGAACAATAAAAGCTGCGTCAACCTTCATGCTGGCAAGTTTTTGGGCGATTTCTTTGCCTGACCGGAATAATCCATCCGGTTCCGGGATGAAGCCGGTTATACTGAAGTTTATCCTGGCTAAATCACCCAGGAAATTTTCTTCTACCAGCTTTTTTAATCTTTCCACGGGAAAAACAGTGTTTATATCCTGCCTGGCATATCTTTTCTCATAATGTTCATGGGCAATAGCTAAATTATCAGTTGAAGAGGCCAGGGGAATTTCCCGATAGGATTCATCCACATCTTTTCTGTCGCTTATTTTAAAGGGTTTATCTCCTTCTATGTACAGTCCTCCTGTACTGATAAGAGCAATTCTGCTCTGGCTTAAAGATAATTTAAAGTCAGACCAGGGGGTTGTTTTGTTTTCTATCCAGGGAAATTCATCAACAAACTTTTCTAGTTCACTGCTCATAACAAATCTCTCCCTCTTAAAAACCAGGTAAATTTACCGCCTAAACCAGTAGAGTTTACTTTTATCGGAATTTTTTTCTTGATGTTTTTCTTGAAATACTGCTCTAGCCAAAGTTTTGCTTTGAGTCTTCTTTAAATTTATCTGGCTTTAAATTTGAAGATATAAAATCTTTAATGGTTATCTTCTCTAAATTATCAAGCGTTTTTTGAAGCCATTCCTCAAAGGTAGTAAGTATCAGACAGTCAGGGATAAGATTACAGCCTCTTTCTTTATGATTACATTCCAGCACTGTCTTTTCTTTTTCAAAAAGCTTAACTACCTCGGCCGCTGTTATTTCTGCGGGGGGTCTGGCCAGGTTGTAGTCCCCTCCCGGACCCAAAAAGCCCTGCAAATATCCAGCTCCGGAAAGCTCCTGCAGTACTTTAGCCAGATAACTTTCGGAAACCTTTAGCCTTTCAGCAATATCATTTACCAGAACAGCTTTCTCTTTTTTGGCTAGATAAATCAAGGCATGCAAGGAATACTCCGTTTTTTGCGAGAACTTCATTAAAGCTTTCCTTAAAAGTTGACAAAATTACGGATATTCAATATCTTTAATTAATCATAACACAGCAGGGTAAATATATAAAGTTGTGTTGGTCAATCATCGGGTTAAATAAATTACTATACTGTCTGATATGACAGGAATAATAGAGAATATATTAGACGATAAAATGTATGGAGGATTTTTGGTTTCCCATGACAGCAGGCAGCACTAATTATCAGTGAGGTTAATCCAGATTATAATTCCCTAGTAGCGGCTGAAGAAATAAGTTGAATTGTTGCCGATTATTCCAGCTCACTTAATTTAAGCCCACTTAATTATCTCATGTTCAGTGATAAAATAAAATTCCCCTTGTAATTGACGGGATTTTATCCTATCATAGTACTAATATACTAAATTTGATAGGGTGATCCTGATGAAACAGACCGGCAGCGAGCAGAAGAAAAGATATAACAGGATAGTTGTGAAAGTTGGCAGCAATGTTTTGACTCATGTTAGCGGTAAGCTTAATTTAACCCGGATTGATCAGCTGGTACGTCAGCTGGTGGATATAAAAAATCAGGGACGGGAGGTATTGCTCGTTTCTTCCGGAGCCATTGGAGCAGGTATGGGAGAGATTGGCTTTTCAGAGCGCCCCAAAATTGTTAAAGAACAGCAGGCCCTGGCTGCCATTGGTCAGGGTCTTTTAATTGGACTTTATAATAAATTTTTAGGAGAGTATGGTGAGCGGGGAGCGCAGATTCTTTTGACTGATAGTGATCTGGAGAATCGGACCCGCTACCTAAATGCCTTTAATACAATGACCACCCTGCTTGACTACGGGGTTATTCCCATTATCAATGAAAATGACACTATAGTGACCGAAGAAATTGAATTTGGAGATAACGACAATCTTTCTGCCCGGGTAGCAGGCCTGGTTGAAGCTGATTTATTGATAAATTTAACTGACATTAATGGACTGTACAATAAAAATCCGGATAAGGCAGAGGAAGATTTACAGCTAATCCCTAAAGTTGAGAAATTAGGTCCTGAACTTGCCGGGATGGCAGAAACTAAAGGCAGCAAATTTGGGGTTGGAGGGATGAAGGCTAAAATTGAAGCGGCCCGAATTGCCGTGGAATCAGGCATTATCATGGTGATTGGCCCGGGTTATGAGAAGAACATTTTACTTAATATTATTGAGATGCTGGAAGAAGGAGAAAATTACAATATTGGAACGACCTTTTTGCCCGAGGAAGATACCCTTTCTAAAAGGAAACAGTGGCTCTGTTTTAATTTGACTCCCCGGGGAGAACTGATTGTGGATAGAGGCGCAGAGCGGGCACTGGTTGAAAGACATAAGAGCCTGCTTCCCGGGGGAATTACTGAAGTAAAGGGTAATTTTAACAAGGGTGAGCTTGTAAGCATTATTAACCCGAACGGTGAGGAAATCGGGAAGGGGCTGGTCAGTTACTCTTCCAGGGCAGTTAAGAAAATTAAGGGACATCATACCAGCGAAATAATGGATATTTTAGGATATTTTAATCAGCATGAAGTTCTGCAGCGCGATAATCTTGTAATAACGGAGG
>PWHA01000187.1 GCA_003554685.1 Halanaerobiaceae bacterium | reverse complement strand
CCCAGACCTCCGGTAACTTTTAAAACTTCACCGGTAATGTAAGATGCTCTCCCGGAAGCCAGAAATAACACGGCCTCCGCCACATCTTCAGGCTCTCCCGTTCTCTGCAGCGGAACCCTGTTCAGCATTTCCTTTTTGATTTTGTCCGGCATCTCCCCGGTCATTTCAGTGGCAATAAAGCCCGGAGCTACTGCATTAACGGTTATATTACGGCCGGCCACCTCCCGGGCCAGAGATTTAGTAAATCCCACTATGCCGGCTTTGGAGGCAGCATAGTTGGTTTGGCCGGCATTACCTATCAGACCAATTATTGAGGAAAGGTTGATGATTCTGCCTGACCTCTGCTTCATCATGGGTCGGACTGCTGCTTTGCTGCAGTTAAAGGTCCCCCCCAGGTTCACCCTGAGGGTCTCATGCCAGTCCTCTTCCTTCATTCTCATCAGCAGGGTATCCCGGGTTATTCCTGCATTATTAACAAGTATATCAATACTCTCAAACTCATGCAAGCAGCTCTGAATTAATTTTTGAGCCTGATCAGCCTGGCTAACATCGGCCTGGCTGATGATAACGCTGTTATCACCTTCCCGGGAAGCAATACTTTCCGCTACCGCTTCTGCCCGGCTTCTGCTTTCTGCCCGGGAATGATTTAACACCAAATCAGCCCCGGCGGCTGCCAGCTTTCGGGCTATCGCTGCTCCTATGCCCCGGGAGCTTCCCGTTACTACAGCTGCCTTACCTGTCAGATCAATCATGTTCCCAGCTCCTCAATAACCTGCCTGACTTCAGCAGGGTTTCTGGTAGTAAATGATTTTACCGATTTATCTATTCTCCGCAGGAGTCCTTTAAGAACATCACCCGGACCTACCTCCACAAAGACTTCTATGCCCTGGGCTATCATATATTCCATTGAATCCACCCAGAGAACACTGGAATTAAGCTGCTCCAGCAAATTCTTTTTGATTTCCCGGGCTGAAACTGTAGCCTCAGCAGTTACATTGGCAACCAGGGGAACTCTGGCATCACTGATATCAACCTTATCCAGCTCCGCCTTCAATCTGGCCGCAGCCGGCTCCATCAGGCTGGAGTGAAAGGGGCCGCTGACGGGAAGTTCTATCACCCTCCGGGCTCCCCTTTCCCGGGCTATTTCCATAGCTTCTTTGATCAATTCCTTCTCTCCGGAAATCACCATCTGTTTTGGGGTATTTATATTGGCCAGTTCACAAACTCCATTAACCCCGGCACAGATTTCCTCCAGGTTCTCTTTTCTCAGACCGATGATTGCAGCCATGGAACCCAGCCCGGCCGGAAGAGCCTCTTCCATGGCTCTGCCCCGGGCCCGTACCAGCTTTAAACTCTCGGAAAAGGAAATTGCGCCGGCAGCCGTCAGAGCGCTGTATTCCCCCAGACTGTGGCCGGCCACCATGGCAGGTGTTATTCCCGATTCCTCCAGCAGTCCATTGACGGCCGAACTTAAAAGAAATATTGCCGGCTGGGTATTTTCAGTCAAATTCAGATCAAATTCCGGCCCTTGAAAGCAAAGCCGCTTTAAATCCAGATCCAGTATCTCCTCAGCCCTGGCAAAATAATCCCTGACCATCTCAAACTCCTGATATAACTCCTCTCCCATTCCCACGTTCTGAGAACCCTGCCCGGGGAAGATAAAGGCTATTTTATTTTCCATCTCTTTCGGCCCCCCCGCTGCTGGCACTGACTCTCCAGAAGCTGCCGGGCTTCTCTGATCATGCTCTCAATTATTTCACCGGCCGGTAAAACTTCTTCAATCAGGCCAGCAATCTGACCTGCCATCACACTGCCCTCATCCACTTTACCTTCACAGACCGCCTGACGAAGCCTATCTTCACCAAATTCCTCAATTTCTTCCGGGTCGCAGCCCCGAGCTTCCATTTTTTCCAGTTCTCTGGTAAAAATATTTTTCAGGACCCGGACCGGGTGGCCGGTAGATCGACCGGTAACCACGGTGCTTCTATCTCTGGCCTTGATAATGGCTTCCTTATACTCCTGAGAGGCAGTGCATTCCTCACAGCAGACAAATCTGGTTCCCAGCTGTACTCCCTGAGCTCCCAGGGTTAAAGCTGCCAGCAGACCGCGGCCGTCGGCAATTCCCCCGGCTGCAATCACAGGAACATCCACTGCATCCACGATCTGCGGTATCATCGCCATGGTATTGAGCCTGCCTACATGACCGCCGGCCTCACCCCCCTCGGCAATAACTCCCGAGATATCCAGCCGGGCCATTCTTCTGGCCAGGGCTACCGAAGAGACCACCGGTACAACCAGACAGCCTGCCTCTTTGAACCGGGAAATATACTTGCCGGGATTGCCTGCTCCGGTAGTAATTACCGGAACTTCCTCTCTGGTAACCAGTTCAACAATCTCCTCCACAAAAGGAGAAAGAAGCATAACATTAACACCAAAGGGTTTATCAGTAATGGTCCTTACCTTGTCTATTTCTTCGGCAACCACTCCAGCAGGAGCATTTCCGGCTCCAATTACCCCCAGACCTCCAGCAGCAGAGACAGCGCCTGCCAGTTCACCGGTGGCTACCCAGGCCATTCCTCCCTGAATAACCGGATAATCAATTCCTAAATTTTGACACAGTTCTGTTTGAAATAAACCTTCCATCTATTATCTGCCTCCTTTATTCCACTCCATCACCGCAGCCGCCCAGGTCAATCCTGCTCCAAAGGCCACCAGCACCAGAATATCGCCGTCATTTATTCTGCCGCTCTCAACAGCTTCCTGCAGGGCAATCGGTACAGAAGCGCTGGAAGTATTACCATACTCCGGTAGATTAATGATTACATCTTCATCCTTTAATTCCAGTCGTTTAGCAGCGGCTTTGATAATTCTGGTATTGGCCTGATGGGGAACAAAAAAGTCCACATCCCCGGGCTTAAGATTGGCCTTCTCCAGTACCCGGAGAGATGCTTCACCCATGGTTTTAACAGCAAAACGAAAGACCTGATTGCCCTCCATTTTAATATAATGCATCCCCTTTTCCAGAGTACTGCGGGATGGCGGATTGAGAGAACCTCCGGCCGGAAGATAGAGGCTGTCAGCTCCGCTGCCATCGGAACCCAGTTCGGTAGCCAGCACTCCTCCTGATTCTGCCGGCTGCAGCACGGCAGCACCTGCTCCATCGCCAAAGAGGATACAGGTCGACCTGTCCTCCCAGTCGACAATTTTGGAAAGGGTTTCTGCCCCCACCACCAGAATATTATCATAGGTTCCCGAAGCAATAAACTGCTCTGCCACACTCAGTCCATAGACAAAACCCGAACAGCCTGCCTCCAGATCAAAGGCAGCAGCCCCTCCGGCTCCCAGCTCCTGCTGAAGCAGGCAGGCTGTGGCCGGGAAAAACATATCGGGAGTAACGGTGGCCACCAGAATTAAGTCCAGCTTGTCGGCCTCCAGTCCAGCATCCTTTAGGGCTCTTCTGCTGGCCTTGAGCGCCAGTTCGGAACAGGGAGTATCCTCGGCTGCTATATGTCTCCTTTCAATTCCGGTTCGCTGAACTATCCATTCATTGCTGGTATCGACCATTTCTTCCAGATCATAATTGCTTAAAATCTTTGGGGGCACATATTTACCCACTCCGGTTATCGTTGCTTTCCTGGTCATTATTTACACCTTCCTCAGTTATTTCTGAGGCAATGACTAAAACTATCTTCTGCTCGATTGTTTTTCTTGCCACTCGAATGGCATTAAAAATAGCAGTTTCATCAGAACTACCATGACAGATTATTACATTGCCTTTAAGTCCCAGCAGGGGAGCGCCCCCGTACTGTTTATAATCCAGTTTGTTTTTCATGTTTTTTAAGTCTTTTTTAACCAGCAGAGCTCCCAGCCTGGCCAGGGTATTGCTGGTTAAGGCTTCTTTAAGTTCCGAGAAAATAAAATCAGCCAGCCCTTCAGAAGTTTTTAAAATAACGTTTCCCGTAAAGCCATCGGTAACTATTACATCATATTCTCCGGTAAAGATATCCCTTCCCTCAACATTCCCGGCAAAGTTGGTTACTGTGTCATCGCTGGATATAAGTTCATGAGCTTCGGCTGTCAGTTTGCTGCCCTTGCCCTCTTCCTCGCCCACGCTCATCAGGCCCAGCCTGGGATTATCTCTTTCCAGGATCAGCCGGGAATAGATCTGGCCCATGACAGCAAATTGCTGCAGGTACTTGGGCTCGGCATTGGCATTGGCCCCCATATCAAGCAGCAGAGTCGAGCCCTTTCTCCCGGGAAAAATAGTAGAAATTGCCGGCCTTTTGATTCCCGGAAGACGGCCAATTTTTAAAATTCCAGCAGCCAGGGAAGCTCCGGTGCTGCCGGCAGAAATCAGTGCCTGATATCCCTCATTTTTTACCAGTTCTGCCGCCACAGCAATGGAGGCACCCTTTTTCCTTCTCAGAGCCAGAGCCGGCTTTTCCTCCCCGGTAATGACCTCCTCAGCCTGTCTGAGATTGAGCCGGTCTTCGGGACAATTCTCCGGTAAAAACTCAGTAATTTTTTTCTCATCACCAACTAGAGTTAGTTCAATATCGGCAAACTTTCTGATAGCCAGGAGTGCCCCCCCAACATTGACTTCGGGTGCCTGGTCTCCCCCCATGGCATCTATGGCAATCTTCACTTTACCACCGCCCTGTTATTATCCGTAACCACAACATTACAGCCTGTTTTAAAAAAGCTAATAAAATAAAAAAAATAACTTACAGAAAATAAAAAAATCTCGTTCCCTGTGAATATGTAAAGCCTGCAGTAGGACTGCAGGCTAAACAAGCTGTTATTCTTCTTTATCGATGGTTACTACCTGTCGTCCTTTATAATGACCGCATTCCGGACACACCCTGTGCGGTAAAATCATCTCCAGACAGTTGGAGCATTCAACTAAATTGGGAGAATGCAGTTTTTTATGTGTCCTTCTTTTTCTTTTTCTGGTTTTTGAAGTTCTCCTCTTGGGAACAGCCATTAGAACACCTCCTTTACAGCAACAATCTAAACCTTATGCCATTCCGGTGATATTAATTTATGCCAGTACCGGAGTTATTTAACTGTCATCAAAAAACTGCTCAAGCTTAGCCAGTCGAGGATCCGGTTCTTCCTGGCTGCAGTCGCAGGATTCCTGATTGAGATCGGCTCCACACTGACTGCAGATTCCCTGACAATCGCTGTCACAGAGAGCTTTAATTGGAATGGCCAGAATCAAAACCTCGTGGATATAACTGCTGATGTCAACCTTGCTGATCTCGGCAATTTCCTCGGCAGGAATGGTGAAATTTAATTCCCTGTCAACCTCCTGCTCAAATTCCTGAAGACAGCGGCTGCATTCCAGAATAAATTTGCCTGATAATTTTCCGATAAAGATAAAACTGTCAGATTCCTTATAGACTGTGAGAGAAACCTCAAAATCGGCTGGAATTTTAACTTCCCGGTTGAAGTAATCAATATTGTCGGGACTGTAGCAGTCAGAGAATTTCTTAAAAGAACCCTTTTCTTTTAATTCTCCCAGGTTCACATACAAAGTCCTTCCCTCCATAGTTGACAGATTCTCTTATAATCAAGGATAATTATACCTTATCACGTCCGTTTATGTCAAGAATTATTCCCTAGCTTCTACTATTTTGGCTGTGTCTCTGGCAATTACCAGTTCTTCATTGGTGGGAATCACAAAAACCTTAACCCGGGACCCGGGGGTAGAAATCTCAACCTCCGCTCCTCTGGCATTATTTTTGCTTTCATCCAGTTTAAAACCTAAAAATTCTAGATTCTCCAGAATAGCTGCCCTGATAGCTCCATCATTTTCGCCAATTCCAGCAGTAAAAACAATGGCATCTGTTCCACCCATGGCAGCAGCATAAGCTCCGATGTATTTTTTTACCCGGTAGTTGAAAACCTTTTCAGCCAGCCGGGCCCGCTTGTTACCCTGCTGAGCTGCTTCCGAGACATCCCGGGAATCATTACTGATGCCGGAAATACCCAGCAGTCCACTCTCTTTGTTCATAATGCTGTCCACCTCTTCCGGCTCCAGCCCCTCTTTTTTCTGCAGGAATGGAACAATAGCCGGATCAATATCACCGCATCTGGTACCCATAACCAGACCTTCCAGCGGAGTCAGACCCATGCTGGTATCAACCGACCTGCCCAGATCTACAGCGGCCACACTGGCTCCATTGCCCAGATGACAGGTAATAATTTTCAGTTCTTCCAGGTTTTTATCCATGAGCTCAGCAGCTCTCCGGGAGACAAATTTATGGGAGGTTCCGTGAAAACCATAGCGTCTTATCCCGTACTTCTGATAATACTCATAGGGCAGGGCATAAATATAGGCCTCCTCCGGCATGGTCTGATGAAAGGCCGTATCAAATACTCCCACCTGAGGTTTATCGGGCATCAGTTTCTGGCACTCCTTGATGCCGGCCAGATTGGGAGGATTATGCAGGGGGGCCAGATCGGAAACCTCTTCTATTTTCTCAACAACCTCGGAGGTAATCAGCACCGAATCAGCAAACTTTTCTCCTCCGTGAACTACCCTGTGCCCTAGGGCATTGATCTCATCCATGTCTTTCAGCACTCCCTTTTCCTCATCCTGAAGGGCATCAATAACCAGGCTGATTCCCCGGGAATGATCAGGAACATCTTCCTGCCACAGGATTTCCTCACCCTCTATGTTTTCCTGCTCCAGAAAGGAATCCGCTATTCCGATTCTTTCCACGATTCCTCTGGCCAGCACACTCTCATCTTCCATGTTAAACAGCTGATATTTAATCGAAGAACTTCCACTATTTAAGACCAGCACCTTCATTTTTTATCACCTCTTGGTTTTATTTCTGGTTGGTTTTCTTCTGGTATATTAGTGCCATATTAAAAAGTTTTACTCCAGAGCTGGACCCAATTTCAGTTAGCGCTTCAGCTGATTATATTAAATTCTAATTCAACTAGATCCGAATTCATAATTTATCCCTGATAGTCTGGCTGAAATTAGTTGGACTGCAGTACGGTGATGGCAACCAGGTTAACGACATCATCAACCGAGCAGCCCCGGGAAAGGTCATTAACCGGACGGTCCATTCCCTGCAGTATCGGTCCGACTGCTTCAGCTCCCGCCAGGCGCTGAAGCAACTTATAACCGATATTGCCGGACTGCATATCAGGAAAAATCAAAACATTGGCCCGCCCTGCCACCAGGCTGTTAGGTGCCTTACTTTTGGCAATTTCAGCCACCAGGGCAGCATCAGCCTGCAGTTCTCCATCAATTTCAAACTCCGGAGCCATTTTCCGGGCCCTATTGGTGGCCCTTCTCACCTTTGATACCAAAGGGTGCCTGGCACTTCCATGGGTTGAGAAGGACAGCATGGCCACCACGGGATCGATATCCAGCAGTTTTTTGGTATTCCGGGCTGTGCTGACGGCTATCTCTGCCAGTTCCTCATCATTTACCTCCGGATTGACAGCACAGTCTGACATCACCAGAATCCCTTTCTCTCCAAACTCATCCCGGGTCAAAACCATAATAAATGCTCCCGAAACAATCGATATTTCTGCTTTGGTTTTGATGGTTTGGAGAGCCGGGCGCAAAACCCTGCCGGTGGGATTGGCAGCCCCGGCAACCATGCCATCAGCTTTACCGGCTGCCACCATTAAAGTTCCGAAATAGAGAGGGTTAGAAGTTTTCTTTCTGGCCTTCTCTCTATCAATTCCCTTATGATGACGCAGCTCATACATAAGTTCAGCAAGTGCCGCTTTTTCCTCAGTTTCGCTGGCCGGATTTATGACCTGGCAGTTAGCAATATCCAGACCCAGGTCTTGAGCTCTGCCGGCAAGTTCGCTCTCATCCCCCAGCAAAATAACTTCGGCAATTCCTTCCTGCTTTATCTGGCAGGCTGCCTGGAGAATCCTGTCATCCTCTCCCTCGGGCAGAACAATTTTGCTGTTAAATTTTCTGGCTTTTTGCTTAAAACATTCAATTATATCCATATCCTTAACCCCCCTTGCAATTTGCTGTCCAGGAGCAGATTATAAAAATTAAAATCCTTCTCCTGAAAAACTGACCCGCTGCAGAAAAATTTGCCGCTTGTTACTCAATTTGATAAAATTAGACAAACAGCCGGCTGAATTATATTCAGTACCAGCTTTGATCGAACCATTGGATTAAATTTACTCTAAATTTACCGTAAAATTTACGATCAGCTTGTTCGCCGGTTATTATTATCAATAGAAACCTATAATATAATTACTGGATCAAAAAGAATAATCCTTTTTTATTGTACAAAAAATCACAAGTACTGCAACTGACAAAATTAATAATATTGCCAATTTATTTTAAGGAGAGAGAAAAAAATGACTGCTACTGGAATTATAACAGAATATAACCCCTTTCACAATGGTCACCTCTATCATCTCAAAGAAACCAGAAAAATAGGGAGTGAACAGCAGGTAATTGCCGTAATGAGCGGCAACTTTACCCAGCGAGGTCAGCCTGCCTGCTTTGACAAATGGCTGAGGGCCGAAATGGCGGTCAGGGCCGGAGTGGACCTGGTGCTGGAACTGCCGATGGCTGCGGCTGTTCGCAGCGCTGAATTTTTTGCTGAAGGAGCCCTGAAAACCCTG
>PWHA01000255.1 GCA_003554685.1 Halanaerobiaceae bacterium | reverse complement strand
ATGTAATAGATAATGATATTCTGGGCATGGTCAAGAAAGCTCTGGCAGGAATTGCTGTCGATGAAGAAAGACTGGCCTTTGAAGACATAAAAAAAATTGGCCCGGAAGGCAACTTTCTAACCGCCGCTAGCACCATGAAATTTTTAAGGACTGAATTATACGATCAGGAAACCTTTGAAGCTGATCGCTGGGAAGAATGGCAGAAAAAAGGAGCCCGCAATGCCGCTCAGAGAGCCAGAGAAAAAGCTAAAGAAATTCTCAAGGACAGCAGGAAGAAATATCTGCCAGAGACATTAATAAATAACTGGAAGGGTCAGGATCCGGTGGAGGTGGAGAAGAATGAGTAAACCAGTTTTAGGACTTACAGGGGATGAGTATCAGCCTCTTACCGCTGCCGAATTGGAAGAAATGGATCAGGCAGTGCGGGATATTTTATGTCAGACAGGTTTTGAAGTACACTCCCGGGAAGCCCGTCAGATTTTTACTGAAGGTGGAGCTGAGGTTGAAGAAAGCAGAGTAAGATTAACTAACAGCATGATAGATGATGCCTTGAAAACAGCGCCATCTGAGGTTACCCTCTATGGTAGAGAAGAAGATTACGATTTAAAATTAGGCGGCAGCAGGGTACATTTTGGTACCGGAGGTACGGTTTTAAATGTTCTGGATCTGGAAAGTGGAGAGAAGAGAAAGGTTAATGTTCAGGATCTTAAAGATATAGCAAGACTGGTGGATTATCTGGAAAACATCCATTTTTATGTGATTCCGATTTATCCGGAAGAATGCACTGATAAAAATATTGATCTAAATAGATTTTACAGCTCTCTGGATAATACCCGCAAACATATTATGGGAGGAATTTATTCCAGTCAGGGCATCAGCGATGTGATTGATATGGCAGCTAAAATTGCCGGTGATAAAAATGCCTTGCGGGATAAACCCTTTATCTCCTTTATTACCTGTGTTATGTCACCTTTAAAACTCGATAGGGATTACACAAATTTCCTCCTGCAGATAGCCCGGGAGGGCCTGCCGGTGGCTATTCCGGCCGAGCCCCTGGCCGGCGGCACTGGACCTGTGACAGTAGCAGGGAATATTGTGCTGATGACAGCAGAATCTCTGGCAGGGGTGGTTCTGGCCCAGCTGGCCAATCCCGGTACGCCGGTTCTGCTGGCTTCCACCGCTTCAGCTATGGATCTCAAGCAGGCTGCCTATATAACCGGCGAAGTCGAGATGGGTTTAATGCATGCCGGAATGGCGCGGCTGGCCCAGCATTATGAACTGCCGCTCTATTCTACTGCCGGCATGTCTGACAGTAAGGTTCCTGATGTTCAGGCTGGCTATGAAAAGGCAATGACCTCAATGCTGACCGGGCTGGCAGGGGCAAACTTTATCCATGATGCTGCCGGTCTGCTGGAATTTTGCACTACCGTAGCCTATGAGCAGTATGTAATTGATGATGAAATTATCGGTATGGTGATGAGAGCGATCCGGGGAATTGAAGTGAATTCAGATACCATTGCCAGAGAAGTAATTGACCGCGTTGGACCGGGAGAACATTTCCTGGGTGAGGAACATACTATGAAATATATGCGTTCGGAATATTTTCAGCCCAGGCTGTCAGATCGCCAGCGCCGGGAGAAATGGCAGCAGGAAGGTGGACTGGATGCCAGCAAAAGGGCAAAGATAATTGCCAGAGATATTTTAGCAGAGCATAATCCGGAGTATATTGAATCTGAGATAAAGCAGGAAATTCAGAGAGATTATGGTGACAGGCTGCTGTTAACCTGAGAACGGAAACAGGCAAGCATGAAGAAGGGGGAAAACCTATGGATGTATTTAACTATATTGTTCAGAGGTCAGAATTAATCCAGAGGTTATTTCTGGAGCATCTCTCGCTGATTGTTGTTTCAGTTGGAATTGCTATACTGATTGGAGTAGCTCTGGGGGTTTTGATCAGCTATTTTAAAATTTTAGCTTCTCCTGTTTTAACAATCTGTCAGATTTTAATGACCGTTCCCAGCATAGCCATGCTGGGACTGCTGCTGCCCTTTTTTGGCATAGGCTTTCAGACCGGAGCTGTTGCTCTGATATTATATTCTCTGCTTCCGATTGTACGGAATACTCATTCCGGAATAGCTGAAATTGATCAGGCTATTATCGAATCTGCCCAGGGGATGGGCATGAAAGATTACCGGATACTCTTTAAAATCAAACTCCCGCTGGCTTTCCCTGTTATTATGGCCGGCATTAGAACTGCTACCGTTATGGTGGTGGGAATTGGCGCTATTGCCGCCTATATTGGCGCAGGAGGTCTGGGCGAGTTAATTTTTAACGGTATTTCCCGGACCAATCCTCCCATGATTATTACAGGAGCTATATTTGTGGCCATAATAGCTATAGCCTTTGACCTGCTTCTGGGCTGGGCTGAAAAGGCTAAAACAATTAAGTACTAAGAAACTGAGATAATCTTTTAGCAGCTAGCAGGAAAGAGGAGCTGGAAAACAAGGGGGATTTCAATGATAAAATTAGAAAACTTAACCAAGCATTTTCCAGGACTGGATCGTCCGGCAGTTAATAACTTATCTCTAGAAGTAGATGAAGGCGAGGTTTGTGTGCTGGTAGGACCATCCGGTTGTGGAAAAACAACAACCATGAAAATGATTAACAGACTCCAAGAACCGGATGGGGGAGAGATTTATCTGGATGGTAAAAAAACCTCAGAGTTTAATGAAATAGACTTAAGAAGAGGTATAGGTTACGTTATTCAGGAAATCGGGCTTTTCCCCCATATGACCATTAAAGAAAATATTGCCACAGTACCCCGGGAACTGGGCTGGGACCGGGAGAGGACTAACAAAAGAGTGAAAGAGCTGCTTGATTTAATGGGACTGGATCCCGAAATTTACAGCGATAGAAGGCCTGCGGCTCTATCCGGGGGCCAGCGTCAGCGGGTAGGAGTAGCAAGAGCTCTGGCTGCGGATCCTCCAGTGATGCTGATGGATGAACCCTTTGCAGCAGTGGATCCCATTACCCGGGCCAGACTGCAGAATGAATTCCTGAGAATCCTGGATAAGATGGATAAAACGATAATTTTTGTCACCCATGACATTAATGAAGCGATTAAAATGGGTGATAAAATAGCGGTCTTGAGAGAGGGAGAACTAGTTCAGCATTCCACCCCTGAAGAACTGCTCGATGCTCCCGCCAATGAATTTGTTACCCAGCTGGTGGGCAGAAATAGATCAATAAAACGACTCCATTTGATCAGAGTTGAGGATATAATTGCAGAAGATGCAGATAAATACAGTGTTGCTGAAGGTAATGGCAGGCAGGATATTAAAGAGAAGCTGTCTAAGAGCAAGGTTGGAGCCTTAATGGTGATCAATGAAGATGGTCTTCTGCTGGGAAGGGTGGATGAACAGAGCCTCAAGAAGGAAGGTGAAACAGCCGGTGAACTGGTGGATGAAATTCATGAACAGGTAACAGCAGATTCTACCCTGAATGATAGTCTATCAATTATGCTGGAAAGTGGTGAGGGTTATGTCCCTGTCGTGGATGAGGAGAAGGGATTTTTTAGAGACATTATTACCCTTCAGGATCTGCTGCAGGAGGTGAGGTAGGGATAATGAAAAAGGAAAATATTAAACTTGTGGTTGTAACCGGATTAGTTTTTGTCCTTGGTGCTGTGCTGGTTTATTATGTAATGGAGAACCCGACTGACAGCATGGTGGAAAGAATGCTTTCAGGAGAAAATATCTGGCGGGCCTTTCGAGAGCATATGCTGATTGTAGGTGTGTCGATGGTAGGGGCTCTGGCAGTTGGGATACCAGGAGGGATTTTACTCTCCCGGCCCCAATTCTATTATATTGGAAAGGTATTTGAAAATATAGTAAACGTGGGTCAGACTGTACCAAGTCTGGCTATCCTGGCTCTATTTTATGCAATTCTGGGACTGGGATTTAATACTGCTGTCTTTGCCATCTGGCTGTATTCAATCCTGCCCATTCTCCGCAACACCTTTGCCGGGATAACTAGCATCAGCGATGATGTGATAGAGTCAGCCCGGGGGATGGGGATGAGCGGCAGAAGAATCCTGACCAGGATAGAACTGCCCCTGGCTGCACCGATTATTACTGCAGGTATTCGAACTGCAATCGTAATAAATGTTGGCACGGCAACCCTGGCGACCTTTATCGGAGCTGGAGGTCTGGGAGATTTGATTGTAACCGGACTCTCCATCAGACGTAATATGATAATTATAACCGGGGCAGGTTTAAGTGCCCTGCTGGCCATCCTGCTTGATTTCTGGATAGGTCAGATTAAGCTCCGCCTGGTTAAGTGGTAGTATCGGCTTTAACAAAAAACTAAGGTTTTAAACCTGACGCTGATGTCAGGTATTTTAAGAAGAACATTTAATTACAATATTACAAGGAGGGAATAATTAATGAGAAGATTGACAGGAAAAACCGGTTATTTACTGGTAATTATCGTGCTTTTTGCTCTGGTACTGGGCTGGACTTGGGAAGCTTTGGCTGAAGACCCGGTAGTTGTTGGTTCTAAAGAGTTTACCGAGCAGTTAATTCTGGGACAGCTGACAATTCAGGTGTTGGAAGCCAATGATATTCCTACTGTTGATGAAACGAACCTGGGTGGAACAATTATCCTGCGGGAGGCCCAGGAAGAGGGCGAAGTTGATCTGGGCTGGGAGTATACCGGAACAGCCTTAATTACTCACCTGGGCTTTGAAGATCCGATTACTGAACCGGAGGAAGCCTATCGGATTGTGAGAGATGAAGATTTAGAAAGAAACAATCTGGTCTGGTTAAATTATGCTCCCCTTAATAACACCTATACCATTATGATGAGAAGAGAGGACGCTGAAGAACTGGGCATAGAAACCTTAAGCGATCTGGCAGCAGCTATTAATGAAGGGGTGCAGGCCCCTGAACCGGGACAGTGGATATTTGCCACCAACCATGAATATTCAGTCCGGGAAGATGGTTATCCTGGCCTGACAGAGCATTACGATTTCTTCTTTGAACGCACTCAGATTATGGATACTGGTATCACCTATGGTGCTCTGCGAGATGGTGATGTAGCTCTGGGTATGGGCTTTGCCACTGATGGCAGAATTGATGGCTTTGATCTGGTAACCCTGGAAGATGACAAAAACTACCATCCTGTTTATAATGCAGCTCCGGTTATCAGAGCAGATACTTTAGAGAGGTATCCTGAAATTGAAGAGATTCTTCAGCCTCTAATTGAACGACTGGATGATGCAACAATGCAGAGATTAAATGCTCTGGTAGATATCGAAGGATATGAACCCGATGAAGCAGCAGCAGAATTTCTGGAAGAAGAGGGCTTAATTTAAAAACAATAGTTAACAGGCTCCGGAAAATGGCCTGAGATATAAGCTGCCCCCCCCTTGGCGGGGTGGCACTTTTCTGTCTGAGTAATAAGCACCTCTATGCAGGATTTGGTTTTAAGTATAGGAGGATTATTGGATGGAAATTTTTCAATTGAAGCTGACTGATTTGATCGAGGCCCGGGAAGAGGATAAAATTAGCCCGGTGGAAATTGCAGAGCACTATCAGCGTAGAATAGAGTTATTAAACCCCAGATATAGAGCTTTTATTATTTATGCTCAGGATATGCCGGGAAAGGCCTGGAAAAATGAGAGGAAGAGGAAAGGCAGTAAGGATCTGCTCACCGGGATACCGGTGGGAATTAAAGATAATATTGCCACCAGAGATTTTCCCACCAGCTGTGCTTCCCGGGTTAAACCTAAAAAATCTAATAGATTTAATGCCTTTGTAGTTCAGACAATTATAAATTCAGGAGGAATTATTGCCGGCAAGACCAATCTTGATGAATTTGGGATGGTGCCCCCGGATAGTGATGATGTATTGCTGCAGACTTTAAATCCCTGGAATCCGGAACACATACCGGGCGGTTCCAGTGGAGGCTCGGCGGCAGCAGTGGCTGCAGGTCTGGTTCCGGCTGCCCTGGGTACAGATACTGGTGGCTCGGTCCGGCACCCGGCTGCTCACTGCGGGGTGGTGGGTTTTAAACCAACTTATGGTCTGGTTTCCCGCTGCGGTTTAAATGCCTTTGCTCCCTCTCTTGATCAGATCGGGCCGATTACCAACAGTGTCAGAGATGCTGCTTTGTTAATGGATATAATTTCTGAGGTGGATAAAAATGACCCCCGGCTGGTGAGGGGAAAAAGACCAAAATATCTTGGCGATCTTGAGGAGGATATTACAGGTATAACCTTTGGGGTCGCTCAGAATTATCTAACCGGCAATATTGATCCGGAAATTAGAAAAATAGTTTTAGCAGCTCAGGAAGAGATAAAGAAGCTTGGGGGTAATATCAGAGAAGTCCAGCTTCCGGAGATTGATCCTGTAAAAATCACTTATTATATAATTGCTCATGCTGAGGTTTATGGCTGTTTAAAAGAAATGGAGAAGGAACTAAACGGCATCTGTTTTGCGGATGATAGTATCAATAACAGGCTGACTGAAGCCAACAGTGGCATGCTGGGTTCAGAAACAAAACGCCGAATTCTCCTGGGAGGTCTGGTAATGGATAGAATAAAATATTATTATCAGGCCCTGCGAATCAGAACATTGATTATAGAAAAATTTAATTCTCTCTTTGAGAGCTGTGACTTCATCCTAACTCCTACCACTTCCTATCCTCCCCGAAAAATAGTGGTAAGAAATGATCCTGTCAGCGAATACACCAGCCCTGACTTCACCATAGCAGCCAATTTAACCGGCAGACCGGCGATTTCATTACCGGCTGGTTTAACCGGACAGAATCTGCCGGTGGGAGTACAGTTAATCGGCGATTATTTTAAAGATGATTTATTATTACAGGCTGCCCACCAGCTGGAACAGTCTTTTTCTTTTCCCTATTTAGTAGAACAAAAGAAGAGCCAAGCAGGACAAAAATAGAACTAAATATTTTAACTGCAGGTTTTCAAAAGAGCCAGAAGTTGAGGCAGGACATTTTCCAGTTGATAGCGAATAATATTCTAGAGGTGAAAGATATGAGAAGATTAGGCACACAGGCAAGAGGAATTAGAACTCCAATTATTCAAGAAGGCGATAATCTGGAAGAAATTGTGGTATCTTCCCTGCTGGACTCAGCCAGACAGGAGGGCTTTAGTTTTCAGGATAAAGATGTGGTAGGAATTACCGAATCCGTGGTAGCCCGGGCTCAGGGGAATTATATTACCATTGATGATATTGCTGCAGAGATTAATGATAATTACCAGAAAGAAATAGGCGTTGTTTTTCCGATTCTCAGCAGAAACAGATTTGCCATGATTCTCCAGGGTATTGCCCGCAGCGGCTGTAAAATTTATCTGCAGTTAAGTTATCCCCGGGATGAAGTTGGCAATCCGGTTCTTGACCCGGAAAAAATGAGAGAAGCGGGAATAAAGCCTTATGAGGATAAAATAACCCGGGAAAAATATAAGAAAATTTTTCCGGATTTCAAACATCCCTATACCGGGATTAACTACCTGGATCTTTATCAGGAAGTAGGGGGAGAAAACCTGGAGGTTTTTCTGGCAAATAATCCGGAAAAAATTCTCGACTATACCGGCGATGTTCTGGTGGCAGATATTCACAGCCGTCATACCACCAGGAGTATTTTGCAGCAGGCTGGCGCCAGAAAACTGCTTGCTCTCGATGAGCTCTGCACCCGGGATAAAGGAGAAGGATATAACCCTGAATACGGCCTGCTGGGCTCCAATAAAGCCACCGAGGAAAAACTGAAGTTATTCCCCCGGCAGGGTCAGGAGCTGGTTGAAAGGATTCAGGCAAGATTGAAAGAAGAAACAGGAAGTAGTATTGAGGTTTTGATCTATGGTGATGGAGCTTATAAAGACCCCACAGCTCAGATCTGGGAGCTGGCAGATCCGGTGGTTTCCCCGGCCTTTACTTCAGGGCTGGCGGGCACTCCCAATGAAATTAAGCTCAAATATCTGGCAGATAACAAACTTAAGGGTCTGGAGGGCGATGAACTGCTGGAAGCAGCCCGGGAAGAGATAGCTGGGAAAGATGCCGATCTGGTAGGAAAAATGGAAGCCCAGGGGACAACCCCCCGGCAGCTGACCGATCTGCTCGGCAGTCTCTGTGATCTGGTCAGCGGAAGCGGAGATAAGGGAACTCCGGTTATTCTGATTCAGGGCTATTTTGATAGCCTGGCTGACGACTAAAAATAATTTTGTCAGTTATCTTACTTGCTTATAAAGTCATATTTAGTGTTTATTAAGTAGTGCTGGTGTTGATATAATGCTGGTTTTGAGATAAAAGTGGAAAACTGCATAAATTAAATTTTAAGAATTCCTGTTAATGACACCTGTTTGTCATTAACAGGTTTTTTTATGAAAAATAAATTTTAAGACAGTAAAATGCAATTAACATTAAAAATTATATTAAATAATTTAATATTATACTTGAAATAATTAATTTTATGATATATTATTATAATACAAATAAAAAATCATATATATTTATTTAAGAAACAGGTAATATACCAGGTGCCAGATCAAAATACAATGGTTTTATCGGACAACTATAAATAAACCAAACTTTAGGGGGAAAATCATGCTGGAGGAGAAGAGCAGTTTATATCAGAATAGAGATTTTATGCTGCTGTTTTTTGGAGGGCTGGCCTCCAGGATTGGCAATGGAATTCACTACATTGCCCTGACCTGGTATGTGCTGGAGTTAACAGGCAGCGGCTCGGCAACCGGAT
>PWHA01000019.1 GCA_003554685.1 Halanaerobiaceae bacterium | reverse complement strand
CGTTTCTTTACCAAGGTGGCCCGGGATCTGGGCCTGACTGAAGCTGATGAGCCCTTCGATCACTACCTGGCCCAGGGGATGGTGCTCAAGGACGGGGCCAAGATGTCGAAGTCCAAGGGCAATGTAGTTGATCCCCTCAATACCCTTGAGAAGTACGGCGCCGATGCCACCCGGCTTTTCATTCTTTTTGCTGCCCCTCCCGAGAAGGATCTGGAGTGGAGCTATAGGGGAATTGAAGGTCTGCAGCGGTTTGTGAACCGGGTCTGGCGGGTGATTGTTGAGAATCTGGAAGAAGTCAGGGATGTTTTGGTAGGCGGCGAAGCTGTAGCTGAGGCAGAGATTGAAGCTGAGACTGAGATAGCGAGTGAGGCAAATAGTGGGATTAAAGTTGAGATTGAAGCTGAGGAGCTGACTTCGGCCAGCCGGGAGCTTTACCGCAAGCTTCACGAAACGATTCAGAGGGTAACCGTGGATCTGGAGGAAAGGCAGAATTTCAATACCGCGATTTCGGCTCTGATGGAGCTCACCAATGAGGTTTATCAGTATCTTGATGATGATGAGGTTAACTATCAGCTGCTGGCAGAGGTCTTTCACAAGGAATTGTTGCTGCTGGCACCCTTTGCCCCCCATGTTACCGAGGAGCTCTGGGACAGGTTGAGCGGTGGGTTCAGCATCCATCAGCAGGACTGGCCGGGCTATGAGGAAGAAGCTCTGGAAAAGGAGGAGCTGGAGATTGTTATCCAGGTGAACGGAAAGGTCAGAGATCGGATGATGATCAGTGCCGACAGCTCCCGGGAAGAGATGGAAGAGCAGGCTCTGCAGCAGGATAAGATTCAGGAGTATATTGACGGGCGGGAGGTTAAAAAGGTGATTGTGGTGCCGGAGAAACTGGTTAATGTGGTGGTTTAAGGCGCTGGTTTATAGCGTTTGTTTAAAGCATTTGTTTACAGCACTAGTTTAAAGCACTAGTTTAAAGTACTGGTTTAAGGCGCTGATTTAAAGCGTTGGTTTAAAGCGTTGGTTTAAAGCGATCCGGGATGACTGTTCAACTACCAGATTGGTGTCGTCCCGATCGATTTTATCACAATCGATTGAGGGTTAATAATATTTCTGGAAAACCGCCTACCAGGCAGAGGAGGGCTATATGTGAGTGATAAATGCGATCTCGGGCTGATTGGTCTGGCTGTGATGGGTCAGAACTTCGTTTTAAATGTTGAATCCAGCGGTTTTAAAGTTGCTGTTTATAACCGGACCAGTAACAAGATCGATGAATTTATGGAACGGAGGGCAGTCGGGAAAAATATCAGGGGCTGCTATACCCTGGAGGAGCTGGTTGATTCTTTGATCCGGCCCCGGAAAGTCATGCTGCTGGTTAAGGCCGGTGACCCGGTTGATGCTGTGATTGACAGCCTGATACCTTTGCTGGATCGAGAGGATATCATTATAGATGGAGGCAATTCTCATTTCCGGGATACCGACCGCCGGGCTGAAAAGCTGGAAAAGCTGGGGATTCGTTATCTGGGCTCCGGAATC
This sequence comes from Halanaerobiaceae bacterium, assembly GCA_003554685.1. Classification (GTDB taxonomy): domain Bacteria; phylum Bacillota; class Halanaerobiia; order Halanaerobiales; family Halarsenatibacteraceae; genus T1SED10-84. The sequence goes on along the minus strand of PWHA01000019.1, from coordinate 7,284 downwards.
AGCGGTGGTGAATATGGGGCTCTGCATGGCCCCTCGCTGATGCCGGGAGGTGACCGGCAGGCCTACCAGGAGATTGAAGAAATTTTTCGGGAGGCCGCAGCTGAAACCCTCGAGGGGCCCTGTGTGGGCTACCTGGGGCCCGGTTCGGCCGGTCATTATGTCAAGATGGTGCATAATGGCATTGAATACGGGGTGATGGCGTTAACTGCAGAGATTTATGATATTATGAGAAAAATCCTGGAGCTGGAACCGGAGGTGATGGCCGGGCACTTTGCCCGCTGGAATGAATCCCGGGATTCCTATCTCCTGGAAATTACGGCTGAAATCCTGCGGCGGGATGATGAGAAGTCAGAGGAGAAGCTGATTGACGTGATACTGGATACTGCCGCACAGAAGGGTACCGGGAAATGGAGCGTGCAGGATGCCCTGGAGCTCGGTATTGCTGTGCCCTGTATTACCGCTGCAGTTAATTCCCGGTTATTGTCAGCGGTTCGGGATGAGAGGCTTAAAATCAGCCGGGAGTTAGGGGGGCTCAAGAAAGACAGACCGGGGCAGCAGGAGAAAGACAGACTGGGGCAGCAGGAGAAAGACAGACTGCTGGATTCTCTGGAAGATGCCCTGGATTTCGGAATTTTAATCGCCTATGCTGAAGGACTGAAACTGCTGGAAGCCGCCTCAGAGGAGTACGGCTATGATCTGGACCTGGCTGAAGTGGCCAGGATCTGGCAGGATGGCTGCATTATCAGGGCAAATTTGCTGCAGGAGATCCGGCAGGTTTACCAGGAAGAAGAGCCGGTTAATCTCTTTTTCTCCAGCAGGTTTAGGGTTGAAACTGCCGGGAAAATAGCCGCTGTGAGAGATGTTGTGAGGACGGCAAAGGATGTTGGTCTGGCAATACCGGCCCTTACTTCAGCGCTGGATTATTATGATTCCCTAAGGGCTGAGGAGAGTCCGGCCAATCTGATTCAGGCTCAAAGAGATTATTTTGGGGCTCATACTTATCAGAGAAAGGATAAGGAAGGGGTATTCCACACCGAGTGGCAGGATATTCATAATATATAGCAGCAGTTAAGGCCGGCATACTACAGCAATTAAGGCCGGTATACTGCAGCAATTAAGGCCGACATACTACAATTTAGGTATAATCCCAAAGATACAAAATTAGGTATAATTTCAGAGATACAAAATTTGATTTGAGCTGGGTATTATTAGTTTCAGGGCAAATTATACTGAATTTATTGCATTTCAACAAAATAATTTGGTTAATTATCAGGCAGCCTGAAAAAACTGGCTCAGAAAACCTGCATTTCCAGAAAGTTATCAATCCGGGTTCATAAAAATGGTTTTTGCCGGGTTAAAACATGAAATATTCGGGTTAAAACATGATAATATTAAGGAGTAGTTTGATGAATATTAGAGCGGCCAAACAAGATGATATCAAAGGGCTTATAAACCTTTCTGGTAAATTTTCCAGAGAACATGAATGGGCAAAGCAGGTTCCGATAGGCAGTATAGACAATTATGCTAAAGCTGAAGAATGGCTGTTTGGTGAGAACATTTTTAAAGTGCTGGTTGCTGAAGATAAGGGCTCCCTGATAGGTTATCTGGGGGTAAAGAAGTATCAGGAAGGCTACGAAGCTTCAATTTTGGTTGATTCGAAATTCAGGGGACAGGGGATAGGAAAAAGATTGACAGATGAAGTTTTTAAGTTGATCCCCCGGGAGATTGAAGTAGAAGCCTGGGTTGCTGATTTTAATGAAGAATCCTTAAAAATCACACCTAAACTGGGCTTTAAATTTAAGAGTAAGTTCAAAGAAAAGAACTTTATACCCGGCAGGGAATTTTACGTACATGTTTTTACAAGGCAGGGAGGGAAGTATTAATGGGGTTTGCTAATCATAAATCATACCACCGGGTTGATGAAATTTTAGAAGAAATCAGGACATATAATACAGACAACCCGCTTGAAAAGGAATATAAGGAGAAAATTATTAGTTTTATCGTTAATAATAAGGATAATCCGGGCCTTAATAATCCTGAAGGGCATTTAACTGCTTCAGCCTGGATTGTTAATTCGGATAAAAACAAAGTTCTTTTACATAATCATATTGTTTTCAATAAGTGGATACAGCTTGGTGGTCATGTTGAAGATGATGAATTGGTAAGTGATGCTGCTTTAAGAGAGGCCAGAGAAGAGTCAGGATTAAGAACTTTATCATTACTTAAAGATGACATTTTTGACATTGATGTTCACAAAATACCTGAAAATGAGAAATATAAGGAACACTATCATTATGATATAAGATACTTAATGGAAGCGGAAGAAGTGGAGGAAATTAGCAGGAGCAAGGAGTCCCGGGAGATAAGTTGGATTAAATTAAAGAAAGTGAAAGAATATGCTGATGAAGAAGCTATTTTAAGAATGGTGAGAAAGACGGAGAAACTTTAATTTGAGATTTTAACAGGCTGCAAAAAGTTAAGTTAAAACCCAAAAAAGCCAGCAGGACGGGGGGAATGGCTTTTTCGTGTTAGATTAGTTTCAATTAATTTTATTATTTATTTAGTTGAGAAGAGCTCTTGATATTTAGCTGAGAGGAGATCTTGATATTTAGTTGAAAAGATATCCTGATATTTAGTTGAGAAGAGAGACTGGATCAGGAAATTAGACTGCAAGTTTATGAAGGTTTCTATAAAAACCTGTTATCATCAAGATCAAGCTTACCGGGATTAAAAATCTAAGTAATCTAACATTTATTAGCTGAGGGGGCCTGTTATTAGCAGAGGAGATCTGCACAGGGCACTGTAAATTTTAAATTGGCTTCAGCTGCGTTGCCATCGTAATTTTTTTTTAAGATCAACTTGTTGGCTGCTGACGAGAAGCACCTTTTTTTGCAGAGCGGTTAATTTGCCTGTATAATATAAGTGTAAGTTAAAGTTGATCTTACAGGTTAAAGGGATGCAAACGGGTTAAAGGGATGCAAATTTTGATGGCAATAGGTTAAGGTTGCGCTTATGGTGATGTGAGGCTGTGACTTGAATAGCTTGAGGGCCAGGATTGAGCTGCTGTGGTGCGGCAGAGAAACTGGATTTTAGGATGGGCTGGATAGACTGGTTGGAACTGGACAGGCTGGCAGGGAACTGGATAGGCTGTTCAGGCTGGCAGGGAACTGGATAGGCTGTTCAGGCTGGCAGGAACTGGATAAACTGTCCAGGCTGGTTTGGGAAATGGATAGGCTGTCGAACCGGCCAGGCTGGCTGGAACAGGTAAGCCTGGCTGGATGATGACCTTATGATGGAGGTGAAACCGGTGGAAGAGGAAGCGGTAGTGGTTGCTAATAGTGGGAAAAAGGCGACGGTTAAGCTGGTACGCAGTGCGGCCTGTGATAGGTGCGAGCACGGCTGCGGACTGGCTCTTGGCAATAAATCGAGTAATGAACTTGAGGTCCAGGTTGATAACCCCATCGGGGCCAAATCCGGAGAACGGGTGGCCCTGGAGATGGGAGACCGGGAGGTTTTCTTTGCCTCTTTCATGGTCTATCTTTTTCCGCTGATTTTTATGTTTCTCGGGTATTATGCCTTTAGCTTTATCGGCCGGGCCTGGTTTGGCAGTGACAGCGAACTGGTTGGTATGTTGGGAGCACTGATTTTTCTGGTGACTTCTTTCCTCGGCCTGAGAAAACTGGATAATTTTCTGGGCGGCAGAGAGTCCTTCCAGCCCAGGATAACCCGGGTAATAGACAGTGATTATTTCAGTTCCCGGGTCTGTCAGGAAGATATAGATGAGGATTGATGGAATTCTAATTCTACAGGTATAATATACAGCTATATTCTACAGCTATAAAATGGTTATAATATACCAGGTATATTTGCATAAACAAGGTAGGGAAAAGCACTTCGGCGGCCAGCGCTCGGATCTTTGACCGGGAGATTATCGAGAAGGCTCTGCTGACTTTAATTACCTAGGTGGAAGGCCAGCAGGTCTTTGAGAAACTGGAATAGTAAGGCTGAAGTGCAAGTTAGATCTGTTAGGAATCAAAGGCCAGACCGTTTTAACCGGCGGTCTGGTTTTTGTTTTTTGTTGAACCGGTTTGTTTGGATTTATCCGGGGTCTGACATTATCAGGCAGGAATTGTTGCTGCTTTAAAGAACTATAATTAGTAGATGTTATAAGATGTTAGTAAATGTCAATATTCAGAATACAATTTGCCAGTGAATTTTTTGAGGATTTCTGCTGATTGGAGGTTTGGATAATGGACAAAAATAAACTGTTGCGCAGGCTGCCGGCGGTTAATGATCTGCTGGAAGAAGAGGCTGCTGAGCAGCTGATTGTTGAATTTAACCGGGAGCTGGTGGTGAAGGAGATCTGCAACGGGCTGAAAAGCTGAGCGGTAAGCTGTCACCGGCAAATCTACTGGAGCGGCTGGAGCGGGCACTGGAAGAGAGGTTGAGGCCCAATCTGGCTCCGGCTGTTAATGCCACCGGTGTAATTGTCCATACCAACCTGGGCCGTTCGCTGTTAAGCCGGAGGGCTAAGGAAATGATGGAAATGGCCGGGAGTCACTACACCACCCTGGAGATTGACCGGCAGACCGGGGAAAGGGGTTCCCGCTATGATAATATTGAGGAGCTGCTCTGTGAGCTGACCGGAGCCGAGGCAGCCTTTGTGGTTAACAATAATGCGGCGGCGGTGCTGCTGGCGCTGTCGGCGCTGGCTGCGGGCCGGGAGGTTATTATTTCCCGGGGTGAGCTGATTGAAATCGGCGGCTCCTTTCGGATTCCAGATGTCATGAAACAGGGAGGTGCCCGGCTGGTTGAAGTTGGCACTACCAATAAGGTTTATGCGGAAGATTATGAAGAGGCCATTACGGAAGAGACGGCTCTGCTGCTCAAGGTTCACACCAGCAATTACCGGGTGGTGGGTTTCACCCGGGATGTCAAACTGGAGGAGCTGGTGGAGGTGGGCCGGAAGCATGATCTGCCGGTGCTGGATGATCTGGGTAGTGGTGTTTTTCTCGATATGAAGGAATTTGGTCTGCAGCCTGAGCCCACGGCGGCTGAACGGGTGGCGGCTGGAGCTGATATTGTTACCTTCAGTGGAGATAAAATTCTTGGCGGTCCCCAGGCTGGAATAGTTGTAGGGAAAAGTGAATATATTGCCAGGTTGAAGAAGCATCCCCTGACCCGGGCGGTTCGGGTGGATAAATATACCCTGGCTGCTCTGGAGGGAACCCTGAAGGCTTATCTTGATCCCGAGGGGGTTATTGATGAAATACCGACCCTGAAAATGCTGAGTCTGGGAGATGCTGAGCTGAAGGAAAGCGCTGAAGGTTTGAAGCAGGCTATCAAGAAGCTGCTTCCTGGTGAGGAATTTTCTGTGGAGGTGGAAAAGGATATTTCCCGGGTAGGAGGAGGAGCCTATCCTCTTTCGGAACTGCCCACCAGAATTGTCAGTCTGCGCTGGTCGGCAGGTAAGATTGACCGGGTGGCTGCAGCTATTCGCACCGGTTATCCCCCGGTCTTTACCCGGCTGGCCGATGACCGGATGATTTTTGATGTCCGAACCCTGCAGCAGGGCGATGAAGATATTATCTGCCGGGCGCTGGAATCGGCTTTAGATGAGATTTTGAATTAGGCTTGGGGATATTAGGACAGAGAATATTATTTAAATTCGGGTATCAAACAAATGCTTGCACAGCAGATAGGGATTTTAGACAAAACCATTTTGTTAGAACCAATCAGAATTATCAGCGCCAATTCATCAAAACCAATCAGAATCATCAAAACCAATCAGATAATTTACAAATCATGATTGATTTAGGGGTGTGAACAATGGCTGAGAAGACTGGAGGTTCTACAGAAAAAAATATAATCATCGGGACGGCGGGTCATATTGATCACGGCAAGACCACCCTGATTGCTGCACTGACCGGGACCAATACCGACCGACTCAAAGAGGAGCAGGAGCGGGGGATTTCAATTGATCTGGGGTTTACCGGGTTTCAGCTGACGGATGCCATTAAGGCCGGGATTGTTGATGTGCCGGGCCATGAGAAGTTCGTTAAAAACATGCTGGCCGGAGCTGGCGGGGTCGATCTGGCCCTGCTGGTGATTGCCGCTGACGAAGGGATTATGGCTCAAACCCGTGAACATCTGGCGATTCTTGAGTTGCTTCAGGTAAAATACGGGGTGGTGGCGATAACCAAGATCGACCTGGTTGAAGAGGAGTGGCTGGAACTGGTAATCGAGGACTGCCGGGAGCAGCTGCAGGAGAGCTTTCTGGCTGATTCTCCCATTGTGCCGGTCTCCGGCGTTACTGAAGAAGGTCTGGAGGAACTTCAGGAGGCTCTCAGGGAAGAGGCTGCTAAAATTCCCGGAAAGGACAGCGAGGCCAATGCCTATCTGCCGATTGACCGGGTCTTCACCATGTCCGGTTTTGGAACGGTGATTACCGGCACGCTCGTCCGGGGTTCGCTGGAGAATGGGCGGACCATGCTGATCTATCCCGGCAAAAAGGAGGCCCGGATCCGCAGCATTCAGGTACATAATCAAAAACGGGAAAAGGCTTATCCCGGGGAAAGAGTGGGGGTTAACCTGGCCGGCATTGAGCAGCAGGAGATTGAGCGGGGTGATGTGCTGGCCGAGCCTGGCAGCCTGATTGCCACTTCCCGGCTGGACGGCAGACTGAAGATGCTGCCTTCATCTCCCATGGTGATGGAACACGGCACCAGGATCCGCTTTCATATTGGAGCCCGGGAGGTTTTGGGACGGGTTTACATGATTGATAAAGAAGAAATTCTTCCGGGAGAGGAGGGGCTGGTCCAGTTCCGACTGGAGGAAGAGGTGGTTTCCCGCTATCTGGAAAATTTTGTGGTCCGACGCTATTCTCCCATGATAACTGTTGGTGGGGGCCGGGTGATAGAGAACTCTCCTCCCCGGCGGCGCAAACAGGATTCTGAGGCTGTCAGGGAGCTTGAGATTAAAGAACAGGGTACACCGGCGGAGCGGGTGGCCCTGACTCTGGAACTGGCCGGAAGGCCCCTGAAAATGGATGAACTGGTGGAAAAGACCAACCTTTCCCGAGTTGAGCTTGAAGGAGTGCTGGATGAGCTGATTGCCGGGGATGAAGTGAAGGAGCTTTCCCGCTATCAAAAGCCGAGCTGGATTGCTGCTGAGGTCTGGCAGAAGGTCGCCAGGCAGAGCAGTTCTATTCTGGAGGAATTTCACCGGAATTATCCTTTGCGGCCCGGCATCAGCCGGGAGGAGCTCCGCTCCCGGCTGGAGGTT
>PWHA01000142.1 GCA_003554685.1 Halanaerobiaceae bacterium | reverse complement strand
TCTTTCCCAGCCCTTCTGGGTTAAAATATCAGCAAAGCTGGATAAAAAGCCGGCTGCTCTCCTGGGATTGAGTCTTTCCTTCCTGGCCGGACTGCTGCTGCTGGCAGCTGTCCTGTTTCGGGGACAGATAATTGAAAATTATCTGCTGCTGCTGCCCTATGCTATTCTGGCTGGTTTTGGAACCGGCGGTCTTTTTACCCTGCCCGCCTCAATGGTGGCGGATATTATTGATGTAGCAGAGCTGAAAAATGGTGTCAGGCTCGAGGGCATTTATTATGGGGGACTCACCTTTGCCTATAAAACCTCCCAGTCCATAGCAATACTGCTGCTGGGGATTTTTCTCGACCTGATTGGCTTTGACGCTGCCCGGGAATTTCAGCCCGGGCTGACTGTTATGCTGATGGGGTTGATACTGGCAATCGGGGGAATGTTTTTTATTGTTCTGGCCTTTATTTTTTATAAAAACTACCGCCTAGATCAGGAAACAATTTCCCGGATACAGAAGAGAATAGACAGATAAAATTATCAAGCAGCAGATTTTCTGGCCTGGGACAGTTGTGCAAGTATGCTGGAATAGTATGATTGCATACAGAATTGTTAACAGCTGATAAAATAGATATAATTAAATCAGGGAGAAAATTAGCTTTCAAGGATCTCCAGGCTACATTTTATCTTAAAATATTTAACCGGGAGTTGATATGCTGTGGAAATTAAAGTTGGCAGGAAAGATGAGCTTGCTGTCAGGGAAGTGGATGAAGAACATGCCCTTAATACCAAAAAAAGGGTGGTTTTTTCCCCGGCGGACCACTGGGACAGTCATGTTATGAGAATTTTTACCCTGGAAGAGGGAGGACAGACCTTCTGGCATCAGCATGAATGGCCTCACTGGGTTTTTGTTCTGGAGGGAGAGGGAGCAGTGATAACAGAGGAGACGAGTTATCCTCTGAGCAGAGGTTCCTATGTCTTTGTTCCTACTGAGCTCAGGCACAATTTTGAAAATACCGGAGAAGAGAAATTTGAGTTCATGTGCATAGTTCCTGCTGAGGGAGACAGTTTTTAGAGAGCAGGATTTTATCCAGCAAAAGAGACGGGAGTTCTGTTAAGGGATATGTAAAAGCCTGTAAGCAAGAATTTGGCAGCAGACTCCGCTATTCCCTAAAGCTGGCCAGAAAATTTCATAATATTCCTGAGATTTTGCTTGACAATTTTGTCAGCAAGTACCTGATTATTGACAGATACCTCGATATTCCTGCAGGTAGAATAACCTATAAAGAATTTAACAGCTGGCTGCTGACCGCAATCTCAAAGATGACAGATCTTATGAACTGACCTTCTTTTGTTAATCTGTGGTTAATCTTTATCTTTTATTTGTCTTGTGCTGAAGATAAATAATCAAATAGAATTGCTATATTTTCCTTGAAAATCCGCTGTAATATTTTCATGTCTTGTTGTGCTCCTAAGGGGCATGGGGGTTTACCTGGAATAATTTATAGCCTGTAGTCAGTATAACTTGTAACCAGATCAGCAAATTGTTCGGCTGATACCCTGGCAAAGCAGGGTATCAGGGTATTTATGCCTTTCTAACGGAAACTATTATTTCGATATGATCCCCCACCTTTTCTATTATATTGGCTATATCCGATACGTTTTTAATCAGCTGGCGGTGGATGATCTTCTCTGCGATGGTGATATCGGGTATCTGACCTATTTCCCGGATAAGGCTTTCCTCAATATCATCTATTTCTGACTCAATTTCTTCCAGTCTGCGGGCATAAACCAGAGCCTGACTCATATCGGTGAACAGCAGATCTACACCCTCTGTCATCTCGGCATACTGTTTTTCTATCAAATCCATTATCTCTAAAAATTTATCCTCATTGATGCAGCAGAAATCAAGATTTAAAAAGATAATTTCCTCCAGGGCATCTTCCATATTATCAGCAACATCATCGATGGCTTCGATCAGATTTAAAATATCAGCTCTGGTATTGGGCATCAGTGAGCCCTTGAGAATACTTCTGATAATATTTCTGCGGTAATCATCAGCCCGGCTTTCGCTGGCATTGACCTTTTTGTTGAGTCTGCGCACCTCTTCGCTTTCTCCTTCATTGAGGTAGAGAATTATGGCTTTAAAAGCATCATCCAGACATTCTTCCACACTTTTTACCATATTCTTAAAATCATCTTCCAGCTGGTCAAAATCTCCACCAAAAGCAATCATGTTTATCTCCTCCCGAATAGCAGGCCTTATCTCTGCCTTCATATTGTTTAATCATATTTTTCTTTCAGTGTCTGCTATTAATTAATATTATTGATTGAGAGCCGAAATCCTTTATATTCAGCTCTGAAAATTAATTTCAGATATTTATCACAATAAAGCTGAATGTCACTATCAGGACCGGTCGGATACCGGATTCTGAGCCAACGGTCACTATTTTCTGAATATATATCCTGAACTTGAATTATGCTTTCCTCACATTTGCAGGAGAATTGTTGATAATAAATAATTAGTAATTATAACAGACATAAAATTCTCAGGCGTAAATTGTTATTCGTAAAATGTTATTTCTGATTATCGTTGATCCAGTTTTTCCGGAATCTCTATAATTATTTTTGGCATATTTCCTTAGGAAAGGAGCAGCACCTTGCAGATAATACACCTTGATTTTACCGAAGATATTTTTCAACGGGCGGTAAGTTCCGGTCCATCGCTTTACCTTGCTGACGATGAACGGGCTGGCAATCTGGAACTGGCCAGAAAAAGCTATCAGAGCCAGCTTGAGCCCCTGACCCCTCAAAGCGAATTTATTTCTCTGTCAGATTTTAAAGAAATGCTGCTGGCCACCGGCCAGGTTACCCTGCGGGAGGAGAAGCTGGCTGTCATACTTTATGAGCTTCTGACCGGAGAGGAGAAAAACAGGCTCAGAGTTGACAGCTATAATGACATTATCGACTTTGCCTCTCGCTTTCACCGGTTCTACCAGGAACTGGCGGACTACCAGCTTCAGGTTAATGATCTACCGGAGCTGGAGGGCTGGCGCCGGGAGAAATTTCAGCTCTTTCAGAGACTCCGGGAGAGATATCTTAACCGGCTGGCTGAAAGCGGCTTTACCGATGTCAGCCTGGAATACTCCCTGGCAAACTTCTCGCCCGGGGCGCTCAAGCAGTTTGACAGGGTTGTTCTGCTGAACATAATCGAGCTGACACCCCTGGAAGAGGAGCTCCTCCGGGAGGTCGATAAACACCTGGAGGTGGAGCTCTATCTTCAGCTGCCGCCTGGAGATTTTGATACGGCTGACCTGGAATTTACCGGTCTTACTCTAGAGAAAGCCTGGCCGGGCCGGCTTGAGCCCGGGAAGCTCAATCTCTATACAGCCGAGGAGGATACCCTGCAGCTGCTCTCGGCTCTGAAGCTAGCTGAGACTTTCGGCCTCCAGCAGACAGAACTGCTTACACCCCGCTGCCGGGATGCCGGCTACCAGCGCCTGCTTTCTCCGGCCCGGGTTGAAATGACTCGGCGGGAGAACTACAGCCGCTGTCAGATCTACCGCTTTTTAAAATCCCTCTATCAACTTTTAGCAGAATCTCCTCAGGATTGCGATGATGTTAGGCTTACCGCTCTGCTTTATGCTCTGGGAAAACCTTATTTCCGGAAATATTTTCAGCTGCCGGAGCAGGTGGTTGATCAGGTTCGGGATCTGCTGAAGGATAATTACCTCTATCTGGACAGCCGTCTCTTCAGTCGGAGGGTGCCTTCCCTGCAGCCGGTGCTGGCTGAACTTAAAAAACTTAAGGGCCTGAAAAAAATGAAGGATCTAATCGATTATCTGGATCAGTTAGATTTTTCTGTTCTTTCCAGCAGCCGCTATCTTAATGATGTGGATCAGCTCTATGATGGAATGCTGGAGTTGGCAGCCATTGAGGATCTGGGGCTGGTTGCAGACTGGACCCGCTATTATCAAAACCCGGCCCGAGGCCTGCTGGACCGCCTGCTGCAGTATCTGGAGTTCAAACAGCTCAAACCCCTGCCTGAAACTGCCAGAGGTCGGCCGGAACTCAAGCTGGATGAACTGCTTTCCGCCCCTCACCGGCAGCGGCAACATCTACTGGTCCTGAATGCCAGCACCGGCTGGCTGCCGGCCTCTTTCGGAGCGAAGGAGTTTCTCCTGACTGAAGAGCAGCGGGAGGAGATTGGACTGCCAACCCCGGCAGCAGAGCGCAGAGCCCAGCGCTATTATTTTTTGCGTCATCTACTGACCGCTGAAAGGGCTGGGGTGCTGGCCCTGGAAAATCAGCGCAGCAATGAGAGCCCGGGTGCCTTTCTGGAGGAGCTCAAGCTCAGGGAGGGACTGGAATATCAGCAGGCTCCTGCTGGCCGCCGGCATTACCGCCAGTTTTTTGCCTCCCTGCTGGCTGGAAATACCGGGGCAGAGGGGCCCGGAGACAGGAAAACCAGAACCAGCGATACCTCTGGCTGGACCGGGGGCAGCAGGCCGGATCTGCCCTTAAGCAGTGCTGAAGAGATTGCTGCCGAAGAGGGACCTTTGATTGAAGCCGGGGATTTTCCCTCCCGGGGTCTGAATCTTGGTTTTTACAGTTTTAAAACCTTGCGAAGCTGCTATTTTCGTTTCCTCTGCCAGGAACTTTTTCAGCTTACTGAGACTCTGGGAGATTTCGACAGCGACCTGAATGCTCTGACCTTCGGCTCGCTGGTCCATGATCTGGCCGAGGGAGTTCTGAACAGAATTGGTGCAAATGGTTTGAAAATGGAAAGGAACCAGGTGGCCGGGGCAGTTGATCAGGTGCTGGATGAGTACCGTCTCAAGATTGATCACCGCTTTAAAAAATACTACCAGTTGGTAGTCAGAGAAGCCCTGATTGAATCCCTGCTGAGATTTCCGGAAGATCCGGAGTCACCGCTTAGAAGAAGCAGGGAGGAGATCAAAGAACTTAAAACAGAATTTTCTCCACCCGGCCTTAAAGATAGACCTTATTTTGCCTCGGAACTGGTGGATTTTTATCTCACCGGCAGACTGGATCTGCTGCTGGAGACTGAAACCGAAAGTATAATTGTGGATTTTAAAAGTAGCAGCAGCATCAGGAATGACCATCGGGATCAGCTGAATTACTATGCTCTGCTGCTCAGGGAAGGCTTTTCCGAAACTAAACCGATTCATAAATTTATCTATCTGGTACTGGAGAATATTTTTGCCGTCGAACCTCCTGGCTCGGAACTGGAATTTGGCAGAGAGGTCAAAGAGGAGCTCACTGCTTTTGTCGACAGCACCAGATATACCAGAGATTCCAGCTGCCGCTGGTGCAGCTATACCGCAATCTGCCGGGGAGGCGACAGCCGATGAAAGACAGCAGAAACATTAATTCAGCCGCTGACAGCAGGAGCAGCAGTAAAGTTCTCAAGGCCAGTGCCGGCACCGGCAAAACCTATCGTCTTTCTCTGGAGTACCTGGCAGCCCTGTTACAGGGTCAGGACTTCAGAGAAATTGCCGTGCTGACCTTCACCCGCAAGGCCACCGCTGAAGCTCGGGAAAGAATCTTTGAACATCTGATTGAACTGGAGACCGGGGGCCGGGATACTGCTCTCTGGTGGCAGCTCAAGCAGCTCCATTCTGAAATCAGCTGGCAGCCTGAAAAACTGCGCAGCTGCCGGGAGGAGATGCTGCTAGAAAAGGATTCCATTCATGTCTATACCATTGATAGCTTCACCAATCAGCTCTTCCAGTCTCTGGTGGCCCCCGCTCTCGGGATCTATGATTATCAGATTACCGAAACCGGTGACAATCAGGAAGTCGTAGATGCGGTTTTAACCCGGCTGCTCCAGCAGGAATCGGCTTTTGAGAAGCTGGAGAATCTGCTGGGGATTAAGGTCAGGCGGGATTTAAAGTCAGCCAGAAACTATCTGGAGAAGATTATTGCCGACCGCTGGAAATTTCTTTTTCTGGATGAGATAGAGCAGCGTCAGCCTCTGGAGACCTCTGCCTTGCTGAGACCTCTTGACCGCTGCCTGGAGCTGTTGGGTCAGGTGGCTGCAGCCAGAGGAGAAGAGCTCACGCAGGACTGGGTTAACAAGGATTATCAAGATAATATCTGGAACTATTATCAGCGAATCTGCCAGGGAGAGGACCGTCAGGAAAGTCGAGAATTGCTGCTGAAGCACTGGAAAACTCTGCTCAAGCAAAAAACCTTCTGGAACAGCCGCAGGGTTCCTTCGGCGGATTCAGCGGAAATTACTGAGATTGAGCTGGAAGAATTTTACCAGGAATTTCAGCAGCAGCTGGCCCGCCGGATTTTCAATCGCGAGGTTCTTCCCCTGGAGAAGGCGGTGCTGGAGCTGGGCGAACTGGTAGTAGCAGAATATGACCGGCTGACCTTCAAGCAGCGCAGATTTACCTACAGTGATATCAGCAACTATGTCTATAAATATCTCGTCAGCGAGGAGTCCGGCCTGACCGGTGCTGATAGGCAGACCGGACTGGGTGGCATTTTATCCCGGCTGGCCGGAACCGAGATTAAATCTCTTTTCATTGATGAATTTCAGGACACCAGCGTGCTCCAGTGGAAGATTCTGGAGAAATTCCTCCGGGAGGAAAGAAATTTTATTGCTGTTGGCGATGCCAAGCAGTCCATTTATCAGTGGCGGGGAGGAGAACAGGAGCTTTTTGTTCGGTTGCCGGAGATGATCGCAGCAGAAACTGAAAATCTTTATGTCTGCTACCGCAGCGACCGGGAAATCATGAATTTTGTTAATGATTTTTTCTGCGATCTTCATCCCGGCTGGGACTATCAGGAAGTTGAACCTGCTCCTGATGCTGGCCGGGGTTATTTTGAGGTGCTGCTGGGTGGTTCCGCAGCTCGACTCAACGAAAACACCAAGACCTTTCAGAATTACAGCGATGATAAGCAGGAAGAAATTCGGCAACATAACCGCCAGATAGTCAGTGATCTGCCCCAGGCTATTGCCCGGAGAATCAGCGTTGATTTTCCGGATTATCAGGATGTGGCCGTAATCGCCCGTCGCAACAGGGAATTAAAGCAGGTAGCTGACTGCCTGGCCGAGGAGGAGATCCCCTACATTCTGCCGGCTCAGGGCAATCTCCTGGAAAACAAGGCGGTCTGGCCGCTCTATCAGCTGCTGCAGTATTTCTGGCTTAATGATTTTCACTACCTGGCTAATTTCCTTCGTAGTGAGATGGTTAATCTGCCTCAGGAGCAGCTTAAATTTATTTTGAAATATCGACCTCAGCTTCAGGAAAGGCTGCAGCTTGCCCGCCGTCGGCCGGTGGACTTTACAGCTGACAGTCTGTTAATTGACCATCCCGACCTGGCAGAAGTTCTGGACTGGGTCGGCAGCCTGGCCCGGGCAGAATATCAGGAGCTGACCCGCCGTTTGATCAGGGAAAGCGGGTCCTTCTTCTGCTGGGAGAAGGATCGGGCAGCCGTTAAAAACCTCTACCGGTTTTATACTCTGCTCCGGGAAAAAAATTCCCTGGATGAGCTGTTGGAGTTCTGCCGGGAGGAGAAGAGCGCAGCAGAACTGCAGGAAACCCGGGTTGAGGGAGAAAATGCCGTTGAGCTTCTCACCGTGCATAAAGCTAAGGGCCTTTCTCTGGATACGCTTTTCTTTTACTGGAGTCCTTCGGCCGGTGGGGGAGGGGGCCGGGAGGAAGAACTCAGGATCTTTCTGGATTTTGCCTCCGATTACAGTCGGGTTGACAGTTATCTGATTTCCTCCAGCCGCTATGATAGACTGCTGGACTGGCTGGATCTCTCTTTCAGCCGGGAAGAGGAAAAGCATCAGGAGCTTATGGAGGAGATCAACAATGTTTATGTGGCCCTGACCCGGGCCAGCCACAATCTCTTTTTACTGATTGAGTCCCCGGTCCAGGTGAAACCGGAGGACGAGCATGTCTGGTTGAAAAAAAGTGACAGCTATAATTTTTATGAACCCAATCTGCTTGAGGCCTGCCGGATTGAGCAGATGCAGGAACTTCTTGCCGGTATCCAGCACGGCAAATTTCAGCCCCCCGATCCGGCAGAATCAATCTCTCACCAGGAACTTGAAGATCTCAGTCCCTACTTTGAACCCGGACTTAAAGATTCTGCCGAGAGAAAAGCGATAGCAGCCCGGGAGAAGGATATAGATTTTGATCTGAAGCAGAAAACCAGCCGGACCCTGGGTCAGGCCGTCCATTATTATCTGGAAAATATCACTGCTGGCAGCCCGGGCGAGCAAGAAATGGCAGAAAAGCTGGTGAAAACTCGCTACGGCAACATTCTGGGGAAAAGTTTGGTACAGCAGGCGGTTTGCCGGGCCCGGGAGGTTATAGCAAATCATCCTGGCTATTTTTCCGACCACTGGCTGGTTTTGAATGAGTACCGACCAGCTTTGCTGGAAGAGGGTGAAGAAGGAGCCCGGATTGACCGGCTGCTGGTCGACCATGAAAAACAGGAAATTGTCATTCTGGATTTCAAGACCGGCGCCATCGTGGAAGAGGATCAGCTGGAAAGATATCGCCAGCTTATCGCCAGAGAGGCCGGCAGTGATTATGATATTCAGGTAGAGTTTATCAGTCTCTAGAGCATCGACTATGTCATCACTCAAACAAATCTTAATCCATCAATCAAATCCAGATCAATTTTGCCAGATAGCAGTTTTATAAGCAAAATATAAAAAACCTGCAGAAAAAAATAAATTTGTCACAAAAATAAATTTGCCACAGAAAATCAATCTGTTACAAAAAATCAGTCTGCCACAGAAAAAGCCCCGACCATATTAAATGGTCGGGGCTTTTTCTGTCAGCTGCTATATATTAATGTTTTTATTT
>PWHA01000141.1 GCA_003554685.1 Halanaerobiaceae bacterium | reverse complement strand
TCAGATTAAATTCTTCCGCTCTCTCATTGTACTCTTCAGCAAATTGATTGAAACTGCTGATCTCCTGCCTGACATCCAGAACCTCCCAGACCTTCAGAGCAGCAAAGATCAGATAATAGGGTAGGGCCTCTTCAGTGCTGTCGCGGGTTAAAGCCATCCCCAGAGCAGCAGCCTCTCCCGCCAGAAATAAAGTGCCTTTGGGCCACCAGCTGCCAGCATAGGCATGTCCCAGGGAAGGTATAGCCAGACTGCGAAGGGTGGCTTCGGAGCCCGATTTTTTATCCAACAGTTCTATTCTTCTTTCGGCAGGCTCCAGATACTGCAGTTCCCAGTAAACATCAGTACCAAAAAGAGCACTGTTATCAGCCAAATAATCCACAACTTTTTTGCCGCCGGCATCTGCAGCCTCCACTTCAGCTCCGGCTTCCAGCAGGGTAAAAATAACTTCTTCGCTGCTGCTATTTGCTGCTGCCAGCATTAAGGGGGTTAAACCGCGATAGGTGTTCTCGGGATTTACTTCCGCCCCGGCTTCAATCAATCCTTGAAAGATTTCACTGCTGTCAGTATTTTCAGCTGCCACCAGCAGGGGAGTATATCGGTCTTTATTTAAAACATTGGGGTCAGCGCCACCCCTCAGGAGCAGATTTATCGTGAGGCTGTCAGGTCTGATAGTCTTAAGAACCAGGTGAAGCGGGGTATTAAAATCTTTATCACCCGAATTAATCTCAACATTTAGCTCTATCAGCTTCCCGATAATATTGCCAGACATTCTATTTATAACAGCCAGATGCAGAGCATTTCTTTCATTTTTATCGGCAGTATTTACTACCGCTCCCTGATTTGCCAGAAATTCCAGCATGACAGGATTGCTATTATAGGAGGCAGCATGGAGAAAAGCTGTCCGCTCTTGATTATCGACTGCCTCCAGCTCGGCCTCTGCTTTCAGAAGCCTATCCAGAATTCCCGGGGTACGATTGCTGGCAGCTGCTGACATCAGCGGTGTTATGCTCTCTTTATCTCTGGTATTTACCCTGGCCCGCTGTTCCAGCAAATAACCTGTAACCCTCTCCTGACCTCTGGCAGCCGCCAGATGGAGAGGGGTTCGACCCTGATCATTCATGGCATTGACTGCAGCCCCGGCTCTAACCACAGATCTAATCTGGTCAAGCTCTGCTCCCTTTTCAATGAGAAGATGCAGAATTGTCCGGCCCTGATTATCCCGTTGATCAACCCGGGCACCATTTCTTAATAGAATGTCAAACTTATCCCGGGAACTGCTCTCCAGTGCAGCCATCAGAGGGGTTGTGCCATCACCAGTAATAATATTAACTGCCGCTCCCTTTACTACCAGATTTCTTAAGACTGAAGGATTGGAGTTATACCTGGCGGCCAGATAAAGGGCTGTCCGGCCCTGATTGTCTCTGGCTTCCAGCGCAGACCCGCAATCCAGCAGAAGAGTTATTACATAGGGTTCCCGGTTGCTGGCTGCTGCCAGCATCAAAGGGGTCTCCCCCCTTCCGGTTCGTTTGTTGACATCGGCTCCCTCTTCCAGTGCTTCTCTAATCTCCTCCACACTTCCAGTTCTCGCCAGTTCAAAAAAGTCAGCGGCCTGAAGCTTTCCGGCCTGAAAAGAAAAAACAAGTAAAAAGATAATAAATAATAGCAAGAAATTTCTGGGTTTCATCCTGCCTGCCTCCCACTCTCCTGTTTGAATCCTCTCATCTGTTTGGATCCTCTCATTTGTCTGAATCCTCTCAGGAGTGATTTGCCTCATATGCTTCAATTATTCCAGTTTAATTATACACCATAAATTCGATTTCTACAATATATTAAGGGCTGCAAAAGGGGATAAATAAGAGAATAAAGCAGGAACTTAAAATTTTTCTGGGAAGTTAATATAAAACAGACCATTCCAACCAGCAAATTCATACAACTAACAAAATCATACAACCGACAAATCCAGAAGATTTCGGAGGTTTTGCTGTAGTGAAAAAATTAGAAAAAAATTTTTCTTATTGTAAACCCAGATACCGGTACCGGGGATATAAACCATTGATTTTAATCAGCAGATGCTTGAACTTTCAGAACTGCCGCTATGATGGCAGTCTTATATCCTGTGCCCCGGCAGAAATTTTAAAAAAATGGCTGGCTTATAGAACAGTCTGCCCGGAAAGTGATATCGGCCTCCCCTCACCCCGGCCTCCGCTTAATCTGATTATAACCTCCCGTCAAAGCTGGCTGGTCAGTCAACCTGATGCTCAAAATTTTTTCCAGCAGCAGCTGCGCACAAAATCCCGCAGGTATCTGCGGGAGAATGCCTCAATCCAGGGTCTTATTTTAAAGGAAAAGTCACCCAGCTGCGGAATTGCCAGCTGCAAATATTATCATCCCGGGAACAGCAGCCCGGCTGGCTGGGCAGCCGGGCTGTTGCCCCGGGAGGTCAGAAAGCTGCTGCCCCGGGCTGCTCTAATCAGCGCTGAAGACCTGAAAAACCCGGAAAAACTCTTTTATTTTCTAGTTAAAATCTATATCTGGCGGCGCTGGGAAAACCTGAAAAGGGCTTATTCCCCAGCTGCACTGCAGGAATTTCAGGCCAGGCACAAACTGTTATTTTTAGGCTTCAACCGGCAACTGGTAGACGAAATGGGCAGAATTATCGCTACTCAGAACGATTATAACCAGAAGCAGCTTATCGCCTGCTATGAAAAACTGCTGGATAATTTGCTGCAGCAAAAACTAACCAGAGGCCGCTGGATAAATGTCCTTCTTCATGGCTTTGGTCACCTGTCAGACTCCCTTGACGAGAGTGAGAAAATAGAATTCAGGAGGCTGATACAGGAGTTCAAAAAGGGGGAAACAAGCTATCTGTCGCTGCATAACTGGCTGGCTTCTCAATCCCGGAAAAGGAATATTACCTATTTGATAAATCAGCAATTTCTGGCCCCCTACCCTCCAGAAATAAACAGGAAGCTATCTGACATTAATCTGGTCCCTGACCCTTTTTGAAACTGCTATAAACTAAGAGAGATAATATCACAATAGAATTGAAAAAAATAATTCAGATAAGAAATGCAGGTAAAAAAAATACCCGGCTAATAAAAGCCGGGTATTCTTACTATTTCCTGTTTTAAAACCTTGATAATTGAACTATCAGTCACACATTTATTGAAATCCATAGATTGAAGTCCTCTTATATTTTCAAGTCAGTTTTTCTAGCCAGCAAAAGTTTGATACATTCCAACAAGCATTATAATTACAATGGCTATAGGGACAACTATTTTGATCATAAAGCCGTACCAGTCACCAACGTTAATCGCACCTTCCACCCTGTTGGCCTCATCTTGCAGATTGCGGGCTTCCCAGACATACCCGGCAAAGAGAGCAGTCAACAGGCCTCCCAGCGGCAGAAAGATACTGTTGGCAAACCAGTCATAAGTGTCCAGCACATCCATACCCAAAAACTCAAAGCCATCCCAGGTGCTGTATCCCAGAACCGGCGGGATGCCAACCAGGAAAATTATAATACCCAGGACAATGGCGGCTTTCTTTCTGGCCCAGCTATGTTCATCGACTAGCCAGGCAACCACAACCTCCAGCAGAGAAATAGCTGAAGTTAAAGCTGCAATGGAAAGCAGCAGAAAGAACAGAAAACCAAAAAGTGAGCCTAAGGGCATTTCTGCAAAAACGGCTGGCAGAGTAATAAAGGTCAGGCCCGGTCCGGCCGCCGGAGAAAGGCCCAGGGCAAATACTGCCGGGAAAATAGCAAACCCTGCCAGAATAGCAATACCGGTATCAAGACCGACAACCCAGGCAGCATTATCTCCAATAGTATCCTGGTCTGATAAATAGCTGCCATATGTAATTATGGCACCCATACCAAGACTGAGAGTGAAAAATGCCTGAGCAATGGCATCATTAAAGGTTGTCGCTGTCACTGCTCCAAAATCGGGGAGGAGATAGAAGGATAAACCTTCTCCAGCACCCCCCAGGGTCAGGGCCCGGACTATTAATACAAGTAATAGTACAAATAAAATCGGCATCAGGGTTTTAACAGCTCTTTGAATACCTTTAACCACCCCGGAAGCAATAATACCAATGGTCATAAGCATAAAGATCGCATGCCAGAAGACCGGCACTGCCACCCCGGTTATGTGACCGAAAAATACAGCTTCAAAATCCATATCAGGGGTGAATCCGGAAATAGCCCGGAAAATATAGGAAAGCGACCAGCCAGCTACTACAGAATAGTAACTTAAAATCACGAAACCAGTAAAAACACCCAGGGCTCCAACAAGCCACCAGGGGGTTTTCGGAGCAAGCGATTTAAAAGCTCCCACAGGATTGCGCTGAGTTTTCCGGCCTATTGTCATTTCAGTAATCATAACAGGGTAGCCAATAAAAATAATTGCGAAAAGATAAATAATTAGAAACGCAGCTCCACCCTGAGTTCCTGTTACATAGGGAAAACGCCAGATATTTCCCAGTCCAACTGCAGAACCGGCAGCGGCCAGAATAAAGCCCAGCCGGGATGTCCAGTGCTCCCTCTGTTGTAAATCATTGTTGTTCATTCTCATTCCTCCTCTACTTTAAGGTTTTAAATGGAAATAGTAAGATTATAATAAATTATAAAACTTTATATTTATAATGTCAAGTTAAAATTATTTTTGTAACAATCTCTGCCTCTTTTCGGTAACATTAAAAATTTTACTCTGATTTATTCAAATTACATTTAAGTAGGACAAAATATTACACATTAAAATATTGTACATTATATTATGTATTATTCCGGAGGGATATCTCTCCGGAATAATAATTAATCAGTAACATCAGTGAACTGCTATAGTAATTACTGCATTCCCGCTATATAATATCTGACCGCCTGATCCAGGGCCATCTTTAAACCCACCGGATCATCAACCAGGTTATCCTCCTGCAGCATCAGGGCTGCATAAAGCCCGGTATAAAAATGAGGGTTCCACTTGGGCAGATTATAATCCTGAGCATAGAGCCGGAATAACCAGTCCAGAGCCTCTGGCAAATCCCTTTCAACTACTGAGATAACCAGTCGGGCGCTATTATCGGGATCACTGTAGGAAAAGCGGCGGTAAAATTCCTGATAGTTATCCGGAATGCTATCAGGAGCCTGCCAATTACGGCAGCGAGATAGTCTGGCTTCAGCTATATCTTTGTCTGACAGCCAGTCCTGCAGGATTCCATAGGAAACCGGGAAATCATCCTGATGAAAATCAGCCTCTTTCCAGTCCAGCAAAATATAAAGAGTAATCATATGATGAAGATTAATAATGCCTTCACCGGAGGCAGCCTTCTTCAGCTCTTCAGCTGCCTCAATTTCCGCCTGATATTTCCCCGGTTCCAGTCTTTCCGGCAGGTCGTAGCGGCCCAGGTAGCTGAGATAGGATAAAAGGGCGGTTTCAGCTTCTGGACTGCGGGAATTAATAACTTCCTTCATTACCGGTTGAAAACAGCTTAAGCTGTGTCCCAGGGTGTCGGTAATGTGAAGAGATCCCAGGCCCAGTAAAGTCTCACTTAACTTTTCAGGCTCGCTCTCGTAAGCCTGCAGGGCATAATACATGGCATTATGAATATTTCCCTGCGAAAGTTCTGACTGCATTTTATCCAGGGGCTCAGCTACCCTATCCCGCCTGACAAAGTTTCCCGCCCTGATATTAAGCCAGTTTCTGTTGAGCGCTTCCTCCAGCAGAAGTTTTAATACTTCCAGCTCGGTTACCCGGGATAAATAGCCCTGCCGGGATAATCTCCTCAGGAAAAGAGCCATCTTAACCTGATGAAAGCTGCCATAAGTCAGGTTGGACTCAAATACCAGACCGGGAACCATTTCATCAATAAGACTGACCAGATTCCAGCTGGTGTCTGCTGCTGCTCTTTCCAGAAACTTCTCAGCAGAATCTTCATCTCTGTGTAAAAGCAGATCTTCCAGATAAGAATTCATAAATTCTATCCTCCTGAATCAATCTCATATTTAACCCATGATGTTTGAGTAATTATCTCACTGATTGGCCCGGTAATCTCAGAGATTACTCTTTCAGTTCTCTCAGGATTTCTGAAAAATCCGGAACATCCTTGGTAGGATAAACTTTCACAAACTTTACCCTGCCCCCTTCATCGATAATTATATTGGCTCTTTTGGCAAAGCCTTCCTTTTCTCTGAAGACACCAAACTTCTCAGCAACTTCACCATGAGGCCAGAAATCAGACAGCAGATCGGTTTCTTCGATCTCAATTTCAGCTGCCCAGGCCTTTTTGCTGGGAACACTGTCAACACTTATCCCAAAGGCCACAGCATTGTGCTCCTCAAAGGCAAGCTTATTCTTTTCCAGAAGCTCCATCTGGGTCTGACAGACTCCTGTCCAGGCCATGGGATGAAAGGAAAGAATAACCTTTTTCCTGCGGTAGTCGGAAAGCTTAACTTCCTCGCCCTTTTGATTCTTCAGGACAAAATCCGGTGCCTGACTGCCAACTTTTATGGGTTGTTCTGACATTATTATCACCTCATCTTGATATTATTTCTTCAGCTTGATATTAATTCTTAAAATATTGATTCTTTAACTCAAAATTCTGTTGTAATTATAGCATTTTTTGCTAGATAAATGCAATATCATGTTTTACAAAATACTATTTAATCTTCTGCCAAATTCAGTAATTTGATTCGAGGTCAGATCTCGATGGGTGACCAGACGAATTCTGGTTTCATGGAGTTTGTTGCTTAAAACCCCCCTTTCTTCCAGGCGTTCCCGGAGCCATCCTGCCCCCTGGTTTCCGGTATATTCCAGCATTACAAAATTTGTGGCCTGTTCTCCCAGCTGAACATTCTCTGCCGGGCAGCTGGCAATAATAGCAGCCAGTTCTTCTGCCAGTTTATGGTCTTCAATCAGCCTTTCCCGTTCCTGCAAGGCTACCAGGCCGGCAGCAGCCAGCACCCCAACCTGCCTCAGGCCTCCCCCCAGCAGTTTCCGACTTTTCCGGGCCTGCTCGATAAATTCAGCACTTCCTGCCAGCATGGAACCCACCGGAGCGCCCAGTCCTTTGGAAAGACAGCACATAACCGAATCACATTCTGCAACCAGTTCATCCGGATTGATTTCCAGTTCCAGAGCTGCATTGAAAATTCTGGCACCATCCAGATGAACCGGAACATTATTTGCCCAGGCAACCCGGCAGCAATCATCAATTCTATCCTTATCTACCGCCAGCCCACCTGCCCGGTTATGGGTGTTTTCCAGGCAGAGCAGGGCCGTCCGGGGAAAATGAATATTTTCATCCCGAACAGCTGCTGCTATATCTTCTGGCTCAGGGCAGCCCCTTCTTTCCGGCAAAGTGCGGGCCTGGACGCCGCTGAGTCTTGCCAGGCCGCCCACTTCATAAAAATATATGTGACTGTTTGCCCCCAGGATTACTTCCTCTCCTGGAGTTGTATGGGTTAGAACTGCTGCCTGATTTGCCATGGTTCCACTGGGAAAAAAAAGTGCCGCCCCCTTCCCCAGAATTTCGGCAGTTAAGGATTCAAGCTTTTTAACTGTTGGATCTTCCTGATAAACATCGTCGCCCACTTCAGCTTCGGCCATGGCCCTTCTCATCTCTGATGTGGGCCGGGTCACCGTATCACTTCGCAGATCAATTATTTCCTGATTTCTGGCTGACAAAATTATCTTCCCCCTTTTAATATTCGCCATAATAATGTTGATGTTATTAATTAATCACAGCTGCTGCAGCTGGAGGGACAGCTCGAGGCACTGCAGCCTGAAACATCCCCGGTCTTGCTGCCTCCCAGCACTCCAACCCGGTTAAAGGTTTGAAAAACATCGCAGCTCTGACAGTCTGGGCATTCCGGCTGATAGCTGTCCTTCTCTGCCAGAGACAGCTCAATGCTGTAGCTCAGCCCGCAATCTTTACATTTATAATTGTAGGTTGGCATTAATTACACCTCCTGAACAATGAAATCTTATAATCTATTATAACAGAAAAATAGCTAAAATTGAAAAATATATCAAATTCTGCTGAATCATTTGCATCACTGCTATTTTTTATGTTAGTATTATGGGCATAAGAATTCAGGATATAAAAAACCAGCATCGGAAAATCGAAAAAAAAATGGAAAAATCCGGTTTATTTCTTGACAAAGCTGCCGCTTTATAGTATAATTTTTTAATTGTGTCAGGTAAAGGTGGATAGTTCAAGTAATAATTATTCATTTTTGTTTATATTAATTTAAATTGACAGCTAAAGACTTTTAATTTCAGGATACAGTTCAATTTTTTATTCAAGCTCTTATCTTTTGGTATCAGCTTTTTAAGGAGGTGTTTGATATGCTGGAAGAAAAGGTTGAAAACTTTCAAAGAGATCAGGTTAAGGATCTGCTTGATCGAGCCAGCGAGGAGGGAGAAATTAGTTTTAGCGAAATTAAGAACTCTCTCGATATAGAGTTAAGCTCAGAGGAAATGAGAGAAGTAGTCAAGATCTTCGAAGACATGGATATAGAGGTTAAGAAAAATACGGACAACAATCTGGAAGATGACGAGGATCTTGATGATGAAGATCTTGATGATGAAATTGATTTTGATGTTCCTGACGATGCCGGAATTGATGATCCTGTTCGGATGTATTTAAAAGAAATGGGAAGGGTGGATCTGTTAACAGCTGAAGAAGAGGTTGATCTGGCCAAGCGTATGGAAGAGGGAGATCATGAAGCAAGGCAGCATCTAATTGAAGCCAATCTCCGTCTAGTGGTCAGCATCGCTAAAAAATACATCGGCCAGGGCATGTCTTTTCTGGATCTGATTCAGGAAGGTAATAAAGGTTTAATGAAAGCCGTGGAGAAATTTGATTACCGGAAGGGCTACAAATTCAGCACCTATGCTACCTGGTGGATCAGACAGGCCATCACCCGGGCTCTGGCAGATCAGGCCAGGACGATAAGAATTCCGGTGCATATGGTAGAGACTATAAATAAGATGAAAAGAATAAAGCGCCGGCTGCATAAGGAACTGGATCGAGATCCCACTGCCAAAGAGATCAGTGAAGAGATGGATCTCTCACCGGAAAAAGTTGAAGAAATAATGGAAATTGCCCAGAATCAACAACCTGTTTCGCTGGACTCTCCTATTGGCGAAGAGGAAGACAGCAATCTTGGTGATTTCATCGCTGATGAAGAAACTCCTGACCCGGACGCTGCCGCATCCATCAAACTGCTCAAAGATGAGCTGGATGAAGTGCTAGACAGCCTGACCGATAGGGAAAAACGAGTGCTGGAGCTGCGTTTCGGCATTGAAGATGGACGTCCCCGTACCCTGGAGGAAGTTGGCCGGGAGTTTGGGGTAACCAGGGAGAGAATCCGTCAGATTCAGGCAAAAGCCATGAGAAAGCTCCGTCATCCTACCAGAATTAAAAAGCTAAAGGGGTATCTTAACTAAAGAAAGCTTATTCTGAACAGAGAATTAACAAAGGCAATAACCCAATATTTATCCCCTGAATAAAAACTGAAAATAAAAGTTTTAAATATAATATAAAAGGCCCCCGTCAGGGGTCTTTTTATATTCTTCCACTTTATTCTTCCTTTAGTTTTTCCTGATACCGGGAAGGGCACTGCAGTAAAATTTTTTCTGCCTGAAAATGATCCTGCTGATAGCTCCCTTCAACAATCAGTTCGGGCTGCTCACCAAATTCTTCCGGTATATCCCCCTGATAAATAACCGGCAGAGAATTCTCTCTGGCAGTGTCCATTACCTGAAAATGCAACTTATCTCCTTCTCTTTCCACACTGTTAAAATTGAGCAGACCTGCCACCCTGAAATTCCTTTCCACCTTAAAATCTCCGGCAAGAACCTCACCAACCGTATAATAATAGGGAGAAGATTCTCCAAAGCTGTTGATTAATAAGCCCCCGGCAATCAGGATTACAATCACCAGGGTAAAAATTATTAAATTTCTAGGAGCCATATCATCATCCTCCAGATTTATCTGTTTAATATTTTTATTTTATTGGGAACAAATGAGCGCCAAATAAAGGAAGTTTTTTAGGCTGGTTTAATTAACAGCTCAAATTATCTGCCCGGTATAAACCGGTATAATTTTGAGTAAAGTATGCAATTTATAATAGAAAGCATGCAATTTAAGTTTGATAATATAAATAAACACATGGGAACAGAGAGCACAAAAATCAAATTAAGAAACCAACTCAAATACAACTCCAGTATATCAGATACTTATCCTATATCTATATACTCTGTTCTTTATATTTATTCGATAACTGCTGGCTATTTCCTCCTGAAAAGGTGAAAAAATAACTTTAGACTTAATAAAAATCCCCTCCCGTTTTAAAAATAAGGAGGGGATCTGACTGTAATAAGCTGACAGCTTTCAATCAGTTTTTACAGGTAATTACTTTTAATTAACCATATTTCTTTCATCAAACTTTCATTCCAAAAATCCTGGTACAGAGCAGCTTAAAGCTTTTATTCCTGATAAGCCGGATCTATATTGGCTTTTCTGAGAGGGTGGAGTTTAAAACCACATTGATTGAACTGGTAAACATGGCGATTGCCCCAATGATGGGATGAATCAAACCGAAGAAGGCTGTCGGTATGGCTATGCCATTGTAAAACCAGGCCCAGAAGTAATTCTGTTTGATCTCACGGAAGATGGCCCGGGAGACCTTTTCCTGTTCCCAGTCCTGGCGGTCCTCTTCATCCTCGGTAAGCTGCTCAACCTGATAACCGGTCTGCTCGATCAATTCCTTGATTTCGGTTGAACGAATGACTTCAGGATCATATTAAATCCTGCCTATTTCGCTGGCAAAGTTAATGCTGGTTTCATCAATTCATAACTTAAATACAGTACCCCTGCTGGGTATTCTGATAAAATAATAATATACCCAAACACTTTTGTCAAGTTAAATCGGCCTGATTTCTGAGAGGTCCAACAGTTAAAACCCGCCGCGAAGGGCGGGCTTTAATCTATTATCTCATATTTCAATTCACTGGACCTGCTTTTATTGCTGGGAGCAGATCTCATAATCAGCTTATAATTTTATAAAATTTTTTCGTTGAGCCCTTTCATTGATACCTGGTTGAACCCTATATCATTCCCGCCAGGTAACAAAATCCTTGAGAGGTTTCCGTTCCACAGAATCAGGTTGTTCCACAGCATGACCTACTGCCAGAGCAGACATTAACCTGCCTTCTTCCTTGATAATCTCATTAATTTCCTCTTCAGCCAGCATAACATCCCTGATCCAGAGGGTACCTAGCCCTTTAGCTGTAGCTGCCACTAGAAAATTCTCAATCGCCGCCCCAATGGAAAGAACATTAGTCAGATCACCCCGATAGGAAGGGAGACCAGCTTTCTCATCTTCTTTTGGGTTAATTAGATAAACCATGACAATGGCAGGTGACTGCCTCATACTGCGCACATTTTCCAGACAGGAACCGATGGCTACCTCATCCTTCTTTAAGCTGGTAGCTTTATTATGTATTGCCTCTATTACTTCATCTTTAACCTGCCCTTCCAGAACAACAAACTTCCAAGGCTGGTTATTATCACAGGAAGGAGCACAGCCAGCCAAGGTTAAGAGCTCTTCCAGCAGCTGACGGGCAACCGGTTCCGGTTTAAATTTGCGAATACTGCGACGGCCTTCAATTGCAGTAACTGCATCTAAATCTTCCATTTTATCACTCCTGTTAGGTATGAGTTAATTTACCAGACTTTTTACCACAGATCCATTTTTATTTTTATTCTCTCTTTATTTCTGCTTTACTGAAAAAACATTACTGCTTACTTGTATAATTAGACACATAGGGCAAAAACACCTTTTTTTCAGCAACTATATCTGGCAGGAATTTAGTTCTGCTTATTTATGCCGGTATAAAAAGAGTTATTATTTTGCTATTCTTCTCTGTCAAATTCAACATAATCCAGTTTTACCTCAGTATAGCGGGCTAAAGTGTAGATTAAATCAGAGAGCCTGTTTAAATATTTCAGGATAACCTCTCTGATCTCTGCTTCTCCGGTCAAAGTTATTGTCCTTCTTTCAGCCCGGCGGCAGATGGTTCTGGCCACATGGAGGGCAGCACTGGCCTGACTGCTGCCGGGAACAATAAATCTGGATTTTTCCTTTTTGTTCATGGAGTCCAGAAAACTGTCTATGTCGCTTTCCAGCTGCTCCACCTCTGCTTCTCCTATCTTTTCGGGAAACTCCTCCGGATCACTGGTGGCCAGTTCTCCGGCAACATCAAATAGCTCCCGCTGCACCCGAAAAATAATTCTGGCAGCCCTGTCGTCATCCAAAATATTTCTGGCAAATCCCAGCTGAGAATTAAGTTCATCTACAGTGCCATAGCTCTCAACCCTGGCAGAATTCTTTGGAACCCGGGTACCATCATACAGACTGGTCTTTCCCTGATCACCGGTCCTGGTATATACTTTCACGAAACATCACCCCAGCCAGCCTCTTTGATTGCCTCCCGGGCTATTTTACTGCCGGGAGCATCTCCTCTGGCAACCACAACTCCGACATCATCACCAGCTGACCTGGAAATTTCGGCAACCTGCTGATGGGTGAATCCGGGACATAAAATAAGGGAGTGAATACCTGCATCTTCAGCCAGTTCTTTCCCTGCCGCCACAGCTTCTTGCTGATTTCTAACCAGTCTTGCCCTAAACTCATAACAGGAGGTTTCCAGACTGCATCTGTGTTCTTCGGGATTGCTATCAGGAACCAGAGCAATAAATCCGCTTTTAAATTTCATAACTATTTTCACCACCAGGTAAGAATAATAAAAACAAAAACAAATCTCCGTTAACAGGCCTCTCATCAATTATATTCTGAAATAATTAAAAAATACCTTCTTTTGTATTATCTCAGGAGTCCTTATACAAGAATTATCAGCTTTAATAACCTCTATAAAACATCAAAAAAATAAAAATAGCACGGGCAGGAGGACTTGAACCCCCAACACCCAGATTTGGAGTCTGGTGCTCTAGCCAATTAGGGCTTCGCCCATTTTTCAATTGAGCTATGCCTGCTAATATAGCTGTCATATCAAGTATTAGAGCCTGTGTAAAATATTCCCAATTTTGCTGCAACCCAGATTATTTGCGTTTTTGCAACCCAGATTATCTATCCCATCTGTCTATATTTTAACATTTTTATTGTACTCCAGCAAGAAAAAAAGACAAACAGGGTTTCAAAAATACAACCAATTAAACATTAAAAAATAGTGGAATAGTACTCTGACTATTACACTATTATGTTTCTTTTTAGAGTTATGAGCATAATTCAGGCTGCAGAAGATTTTAGGTCATAATAGTATGGAGATGGTTAAAGAATATGTCAATATGTACGGGGAAGATCTAAAGGAGAACTTTGAAAAGTTTAACCCCATTAATCAGTTTCTTAACAATGGTAAGGGGCCTATACAGATTAGTTAAGGAATTAACGAAAGTTACATTGTGGAGTTGCTGATAATTCCAAAAAGCTCGGTTAATTCTGTTGTCCGGGGCTCGATCTCCTTCAGGATTTCATCTAAATCTCTTGTCTTGTGCTCTACCTTACCCGTTTTATGTAAAGCTTTACATAAAAAAGGTAATATCGAAGCATTAGATATAAGAACTGATTTAATTACAGAAACATCGAATAGATAACCCCACTGAGCAGGGTGTTAATAGGTCGCTGAGCTACCCGCTGGAGTGGGTGCTGGATGCCAAATCCAGATTTCGGTAATTAAGAAGGACTAGTGATAAAAAACCTTTAATTACCCCTTTTTTAAAACCGTATTGTCAAAAACATTAGCCTTACCATGCGTCAAATCCTGATATTGTAGGGATTTTTAGTTTAAAAACTTGCCACCCTTATTTTCCCAAAATTGTTTTCCCAAGACCTGATTAATATATAAACAAATATAACTTCCACCTACTTCTTGTACCCTTCCTTTCCTATCCAAAATAAATACCACATCAGATTCTCACAAATAAAACATCCGCCCTGTTTTCATTCTTAGTTTTCGTCTTCTCTCATCATCTCCACAAACTTTTCAGCCAGTTCAGGATCAAACTGGCTTCCGGCACATTTATTAATTTCAGTTAAAGCCTCTTCTTTAGAGACAGCCTGCTGATAGGGCCTGCCGGATATCATTACATCATAAGCATCCACAATGGTTATGATCCGTGCTAAATATGGTATTTCTTCGCCCTTCAACCCCTGAGGATATCCATAACCATCCCAGCGTTCATGGTGGGCCAAAATATCCTCAGCAACCACAGCAAATTCTTCCGAAGCTAAAGCTATTTTATACCCTCTTTGAGGGTGGTTTCTGATTATTTCCCACTCTTCATCTGTTAAATCCCCGGATTTGGTCATTATTTCTTCTGGAATAGAAGTCTTGCCTATATCATGCAAGTTAGCAAGCAGTGATAATTTATCTAATTTTGAATTGGGCAATCCCACTTTTTCTCCCAATTTTTGGGCTAATTTAATCATTCTCTGGGTATGTTCTTTGGTTTCCTCACTTTTTGCTCCCAGAGCATTCAGTAAACTTTCAATTATTTTACTCTTTGCACTCCGGCTGCTTGTCAATTTATTTTGCAGCATATTGTTATCAGCCTTTGTCAGTACTTCATCTATATTCTGCTCTATATCATTTTTTGTTGCAATTCCCACTCCTAAAGATAAAGGCAATTCATCTTTTTCTGTTTTCTCACAACCCTGTTTGATTCGCAGGGAAATTTTATGCGCAATTTTATTGCTGGTTTTAGGCAGTAATATGACAAATTCATCGCCGCCATATCTGGCTTTTATATCTTCCTCCCTCAGGGCATTTTGCAATATTTTAGCTGTTTTTATAAGCAGTTCATCGCCTTTAGCATGGCCAAGGCTGTCATTGATAATTTTTAAACCGTTTACATCAGCCATAATTATGCTGATCGGAAGCTGTCGTTTTGTGTTAAATCTTTTCTTTTCTTCCTCAAAAAATCTCCGATTATACATACCTGTAAGCTCGTCATGAAAAGATTTGTATTTTATCTCTTTCTGAACATAAATTCTTTCAAGGGTTGCTGCTGTATGAGAAATCAATAGCTCTGCCAGCTCTAAATCTGCCTCGGTGAAAGCTTCTTCTTCTGTTGCTGCAGCCTGAAAAACTCCATAGTCTCCAATGGGTATGCTAATACCTGATTTAAATGTGCTTGTGAGAGGCTTAGTTTTTGGTTTATTTTCAATATTATTAACAAGTATGCTTTTTCCTTCCCGGTAGGTTTTGGCTGATATGCTATCCTCCGTTATTGGTCTTGGCTCAGGTTTTATATTCACTTTAGCAGTATATGCCCGGGGGATAAGCATTTTATTTTCAGCCAGACGAATAATACATAATTCAAAATCGAGAAGTTCTTTAGCTACTTTTACAGTTTTTATACAAACTTCTTTCTCTTCGTCAAGATCCTTAAAGTTTAAAGCTATATCATGTAATTTTTTGATTATTTCTTCCTTCTCTTTTCTTTCTGTAACATCCTGGTGCATGGAAAGCACTCCTGTGTCACCTTCAGGTAAATTGATGCTTGTTTCAGTCAATTGCACATAAAGATATTTCCCATCTTTAGCTTTTGTTTTAATATCAAATTGTAAATCTTCTCCCTGCAGCAGTTTTTCTATATTTTCTTTAGCCAGTTCACGATGTTCTGGCTGTACCAGATTATCAAGTATATTGCTGCCCTCCAGTTCTTCCTGCTCAAATCCTGTTATTTCAGTTAAAGCTTTATTGGCCCTCAATATATTACCTTCTTTATCTCCAATCATTATACCAATGGGAGCCTTCTCAAAGATCGTGCTGTACCGCCTCTCTCTGTTTTGTAATTTTTCTTGAGAAAAAATTCTATTCAGAGCAGCAGTGGTATGAGAAATCAAAAGTTCTGCCAGCTCTATATCTGCCTCCGTAAAAGCTTCTTTTTCAGTTGCTGCAGCCTGAAAGACACCATAGTCACCCACAGGTATACTGATTGCTGATTCATATGAGCTTTTTACAGGTTTAGTTTCAAGATTATTTTGAACATCATCGACAATAATGCCTTCACCTTCGCGATAAGTTTTACCTACTATCCCCTCTGTTATAGTCATCTTTTTGTGTTTTTCCTCAGAAGTTTTAGCTTTAGGTGTAAGCTTTTCATCCTCTACTAAAGCTATATTGCATAATTCAAACTGTAAAAGATTTTCTGCAGCTTCCACTGTGCTTTTGCATACTTCTTCTATATCTGTAAGTTTTTCAAGCTCGAGGGCTGTCTCATGTAGGCTTTTAATAATATTTTCTTTTTGTCTTAACTCTGTTATATCATCATATAGGGTATAGGCTCCCTCTACCTGCCCTTCAATAACTATGGGCACGCCGTGAAATAAAAACTCCCTGTGTTCGCCCTCTTTATCATAGCGGGCACATTCTCCTTTAATTTTTCTACCCCGAAAAATTTCTTCTGTCTTCTCTCTGTTTGAATATCCCGCTTTGCTCCGCTCCATAACATCATCCAGATGCTTTCCTTTCACTTCTGGCAGATTATAACCAAAAGCCTCTGTGAATTCATCATTAATATCCACAATTTTGCCCTCGCTATCAAGCATGGCTATGGCAGAGTTGCTGTTTTCAAAAAGAGCATCGGTTTTTAGCTTCTCTATTCTATCCCTGGTTATATCACGGGAATCTCCTACAATTTTCTCCACTCTGCCGTCAATAATAACAGGATTTAACCTAGTATTAAAGATTTTATTTCCTGCCGGCAGGTTCACTTTCTCCACATATTCCATCTTTTCCTTTTTCTTAAGGCACCTTCTATAATTTTCTTCAATATCTTTACCAAGACTCTCCCCCAGGACTTCTACGGGAGTTTTACCCTTTATTTCTTCCGTAGACAGTCCTGTCAGTTTTTCAGCCAGAGGATTAAATCTCTGAAATTTAATTTTATCCTCCTCTTCCACATCAATCAAAAATATGCTAGCCTGGATGCTGTTAAAAATTGTGTCATATTCTTTCAACAGTTTTTCCAGTTCTTCCTCTGCCTGTTTCCGTTCTGTGATATCTACAGCCGAGCATACTACATATTCTACCTCACCTTTGTTATTTAATTTAGGTGTTTTAGTTATCGAAAGCAGCCTTTTTTCACCTTTGCTATTTTCTACCCACTCTTCAGTCTCAATCCTTTCTTTTTTCTTGAATACCCCTTCGTTCTCTTTAATGCAAATTTCTGGCTTCCTGATATTTTTTGCTTCCGAAATATTTTTATACTCAATATCTGATTTATTAGCCCCCACAAAATCAGCAAAGGCCTGATTAACTCTGCCATAAGTCTCCTCATCCTTAAGATACCAGATCTGAGTATCTATTGAGTCTAACAGCAGCTTCTGCTCTTCCATTATTTCCTTTATATCCTCAGCCATTTTGCTCCTCCTCCCTCATTACGTCGTATTGCCATAAACATTAGCCTTGCCATGCCTCAAACCCTGATATTACAGGTTAAACATCTTGTGTTAACAACTTACTCTATTCTTGTGGCATTGTTATAATATCCTTTCAGCTACATCATTTATTTTATCAAGCTATTAATCCTGGGGATGATATTGTTCATATCATTTGATATTTAGTTTGCTTTTATGCTGTAATTTGATGAATTGACAATTCTTGCATAAGCAAACATCACCTCATAATCTCCACAAACTTATGTGCCAATTCAGGGTCAAACTGACTGCCAGCACATTTTTATTTAATTGATAATAATAAATATCCTTTTAAACAAAATATTTTCTCCCTATTCACATAATTTTAAAGATAAAACTGCTTGATAATAAGATTTCTACTGTCATAATCCTCTAATAACTTAACTTTTCATAAAGTACAAAATTTTTATTTTCAGTCCCAATCGTCTTTTACCATTAACTTATGAGCATCCTACAGTATTTGTGCCATTTGCTTATTATAAATTCTATTCATTATCAAAATCATTAATACAAGCTATACTCATATTATTGTAAAAACTAAAAAACCTACCCAATAATAATATTCTGAATAAGCACTAAAAGTCCTTTAATATTTCCAATATTATCTTATCAAATTTGTTCTCTCTTATAACAATAAAACCCTCCCACTAAGTCCTCACTAAACATATTAACATGTTCTCTTGCCATATCCATGCTGGCTATGCCCAAATATCTTCTGTAATCTGAATATATCTCCACCATTTTTGATCCACAGCTTAGCAAAAGTGTGTCTAAAAAGATGGGAGATAAATTTTTTATTTTTATACTAATATATCACAAATACTGCAACCAAGATTCGGTTTTTTAGGCCAAAAAATCTGGGTTGCAGATGAAGCGAAAATCACTAAAAAAACATTAAAATTAAGTGGATATAATCAAATATTTTGAGCCCAAGAATCCTACCATATCAATCACCCTAAAATATATCTAAAAATAAAAATGGCACGGGCAGGAGGACTTGAACCCCCAACACCCAGATTTGGAGTCTGGTGCTCTAGCCAATTGAGCTATGCCCGTGCAAAAAAATAAGCTATTTAATTTTAATTTGGTGGAGGTGGCGGGAATCGAACCCGCGTACTGCACAGTTCATCCCCTGACTTCTACGATCATAGTCTGTCTATTCGTCTCGCGCCCTGAACTCCGACAGACAGGATCTCAGAACACCAGCCTGTTAGTTGTCCCCCTCTCCTACAGGCTTGAGAGAGAGGTTAGTCTGCTTTATATGACACTCAGTTATAAACGACAGACACGTTTACAGTGAGCGCTAGCTGCCTTAAGCGGCAGCCAGGGCGTAGCTATTATCGTTTGCAGATAATTTAAGATGCCAGTGTTTTGCGGGTGAAAGGCGTCCCCGGAACGCTGTCAGAGTATTCACTGCACAGGCGAATCCAGTACACCCCCGTACAGCAGATCTTCTTTTCTGCATAGTTTATTATAAAGCAAAATCCGGTCTGTGTCAAGAGGTTAGCGCTGATCTGATACACTTAATAGTTTATGAAATAGCGGTAAAAATCAGTTTTCCAGCACAGGAGCTTCCTGCTCTTCAGCCAGGGAAATAAATACCTGATGGAGAGAGGCCTCCCGGCTGTGGATTTCACCAACGGGAAAGTTTTTTCTTATCCGGTCAATCCAGAAACCAAGTTCAGGATGTTCCAGGGGGATAATAATTTCAATTATATTATTGTTTTTATTAATATCAATAGATATGTCAGATGATAATATCTCCCTTAATTCCAGCCGACAGGCTTCGGCTCGATCCTCAGACATACTTTCCAGCTTTACAGCAATGCTTTTCTGACCGTAATATTTTTTTAAAAAATCCGGAGGAGCAATGGTAACTATTTCACCCTGATTGAGAAAAGCAATTCTGCTGCAGAGCCTCTCCACTTCTGCCATAAAGTGCGAGGCCAGAAAAACTGTCCGGTTTGCTGACCTGAAATCTTCAACAACCTGATGAATGATTTCCACCGATTGGGGATCCAGGCCACCGGTCGGTTCATCTAGAATCAATATTTCTGGATCAGCCAGCAAGGCCCTGAGCAAAAGTAATCTCTGCTTCATGCCCTTAGAATAAGTTTCTAATCTTCGGTCAGCAGACTCAGCCAGAGACAAGAGCTCCAGCAGCTGACCTATTCTCTTTCTTTCCACCTGATAGAGGCTGGCATAAAACTCAAGATTTTCCCTGCCGGTCAGGTCACGGTAGAGATTGTTATACTCAAACACCACCCCAATCTTCCTCCTGGTCTCGGGGCTCAATTCAGAAGAGCTTTCACCCAATATGCTGCTGCTTCCAGATGTGGGTTGCAGCAGTCCCAGCAGAACATTCATTGCGGTGCTTTTGCCGGCACCATTCGGGCCCAAAAATCCAAAAATCTCACCTTTAGCAATCTCAAAAGAAATACCCCTGAGGGCTTTAACCTTCCCGTAGGATTTTTTTAAATTAGCTATCTTAACTGGATATTCCATCTCACTCAATCCCGGCACCCGGGTCATCTTCCTGTATGACCGAGGGATCCCAGATCAGATAATAATCATCATCAAACTTGACAATATAAGTCTCAGTTTCAACCTCTTTCTCATGACCTGAAGCAAAGATCCGAAAATTTAACAAATAATTTAAACTGACTTCATAGGCCTCCTGATAATCATCTTCTTGAAGATACCTGTCAAATTTGCCCGGCAGGCTCTCAATCTTTGCAATATCAACAATTTTTATCTCCGATAGTTCAAGTTGATAATTTCCATGATTTTCTTCCTGGAATGTTAAATATTTATCTTGAGATAAAGACTCTTTAATTGCTGGATGGAAAAAGTTGTATACCTTTTCAAAGTTATATTCCTGATAATTCAGGTATATCCCGGTAACCACTTCCTTTACTTCAGGAAAATTGCTGCCATCCTCTGCCAGACCCGGCATTGAGACTGCCAGGGCTACAACCAGGCCTGCAGCAAAAATCAGTCTAAATTTATATAAAAAATCTTCTCTTTTTTTCATCTATTTATACACCCCTTTATAAATCACCATCAGCACAGGAGTCAAGATCAGGGCAAAAAACAGAATATATAGGGTATAATGCCAATTGACCAGGTCAATCTGTTTCTTCAAAATAATCCTGTTAAAACTTTCTAGAAGATAATAGGTCGGAGTGAATCTGGCCAGAACAGGGAGCATATTTGAAAAATTATAAATCAAAGCAGGCATTATTACTGGAAAATATACCAGGGTGCCCAGCGAGCGGGCTGCAGCCTGGGAGTCTGCCTGCAAACCAATGATGACACCGATGATATTGTAGATTATCGAGCCGCTTAAAATCAGAAAAAAACTCTGAAATAAGACTGCTGGACTGAAATAGGCAAAATTATTTAGCCAGGCAAAGGTAAATATAATTATTCCGGTCAACAGAGAAAGAAGAGAGCCCGATAGTATCTTTCCGCTGAGAAATAACGGGGTGGACACAGGAGAAATATGGATAGAATTTAGTGACCTATTCTCCTTCTCTTCAGCCAGATCCCCGGAAATAATAATTATACCAATCATCGCTATAGTTACAGTCAGCCAGATGGGAATTATACTTGAAGTGGTTGAAACCTCCTGCTGATTTATGATGGTTAACCGGTAAGGACTGATGTAGTTCAAATGGTCCTGGACGGCCTTTTCCAGATAGCGCTCTATAAGCAGTATTTCAGTGGGATTTTCCAGGTTTAGATGGGCGGTAAATTTATCGCCATCAATCAACAGGACGCCATCCAGGTTTTCTTGCAGATCCCTAAAAGCTTCGGTTGAATCATGATAGTGCTGCCAGTTCATAGAAATATCAGTTTCTAATGCAGGTTTAAATTCCTGCTGACTGTCTTCCAGAACATATCCAAGTTTATAGTAATCTTCCAGGGTAACATCAGCGATAACTACAAAAAACAGGGCAGCGAGCACCGGTAAAAAGATTACTATCATAATTGTTTTATTTCGGAAAAAATGGAGAAAATCTTTTTTTATAATGTTCAGTAAAATATTAATATGCAACATTAAATCACCAGTTTCTTGGAAACCTTATTCCTGAGCTTAACCAAAATTTAAGGAGAAAGGAAATAATTAAATTTATTTCCTTTCTCCTGTATTAAGCAGACAGTATTAAGGAGTAGTTCTGACGAGAAAATAATAAATCAGCCAGATAACAACAGCAGCACCGATAACTGTCAACATTAATAGCCACCCCTTTCTCCTTTAAAGGTAGTTATGCAGCTTAAATCTTGCCAGCAAAACATAAAAGGAGACACCTATTAAACCTGTACTGGAACAACTACATCAATTTATTAACTAATTATATCATATAATTCCAGTTTATTAAAGCAAATAATTTTCATAATACCTCTGAGGTAGGAATGTGGCAGCAGTTTCAGCTTTATAAAATGATTTCCAGATGGATTAATTCAGGCCGGATTGCCCCTCTCAAAAAACTTATAGAGACTGACAGAGGCTAAATTACTATTAAACTTTTCAGCATCAGCAAGATTTGCCGGCAGTATTCACCCCCTTACTTCTGATAAAAAGCTTTCTGGAGCCTGAAATAATTCTTCCAGGACCAGCACTGTAGAACCTATGGCACCGGTTTCCTCTCCCTGCTTAACAGGACTGATCGGTGGAGGTTTTTCCATGGTTTTTCTGGTAACTGCCTGCCGCAGGCTGGCAAAAACAAAATCTTCAGCCCGGGAGACTCCTCCTCCCACCAGTACCAGTTCTGGGTCCATTATATTTATTAAATTGGCAATGCCAATACCCAGATAATTGCCGGCCTCTTCCAGCACCTGCCGGGATAAATTATCACCCTCTTTGGCCGCCTGAAAAACCAGTTTACCGGTAATCTGGCTCATATCATAAACCATTTCAGTTATGATGCTTTCCCGACCCCGCTTAATTCTGGTCCGTACCATTTTGGCGATGGCCGGTCCGGAAGCTACGGTTTCCAGGCAGCCGTAATCCCCGCAGTTACAGCGAGGTCCATCTTCAGCCACGGTGGTATGGCCAATTTCACCGGCCAGCGATCTGTGACCCCGAAATACCCGGCCATTAAAAATTATTCCAGAACCGATGCCATAACCGGCATTTACACAGATTAAACAGTCACAGTTCTGACCGTAACCGAACCAGTATTCTCCCAGAGCCATCACCCTAACATCATTGTCAATGATAGTCTTATAACCGAATTTCTCTTCAATATTTCTCTGGAGATAAATATCCCGCCAGCCAAAGTTAGGAGCAAATATAACTTTGCCCCTGTCTTTATCAACCAGTCCATGAGCCCCCACTCCAATACCAATAATCCTGTCGGTGCGAGATTGATTTCTTTGATTTTGTTTCAGAACTCTTTCCAGACATTCCAGCACCAGTTCGGGAGAAATATCCACCACATCTCCCTGAGAATAGTCAATTCGGTAATAATATTTTTCCAGAATCTCTCCCTGAATGTTGGTGATGACAGCAATTATTTTAGTTGCTCCAATATCAACCCCTATTATATGATAGGCAGATTCATTAATTCCCAGCAGAACCGGCCGACGACCACCACTTGATTCTCCCATTTCCCTTTCCCGGATTAGATTCATTTCTTCCAGGTCATTAACAGCCCGGGAAATGGTGGAGGGATTCAAGTCAATCTGACCAGACAGTTCTATCCGGGAGATAGCTTCCTGCATTTTGATGGCCTGGAGAATCTGGGAACGATTTTTTTCCCGCACAGAGCGGTTATCACTATTTTCCAGCGATAGCATTTCTGGAGAAACCTCCTCAACTTGTTAGCTTCAACTTACAGCTTCCTTGTAGCTTCAACAAAAAACCAAAAAACTAACTCTGGTTATTGTGCTTGTTTCTGATCTTCTCATTCCAGTTCCCCGGGATTTCACTGCAGCCATCCACTATTTCACAGATGTAGATATCGGGATCTATACCGGTTTTGTCATTATATTCCCGAACCAGTCTGGTTTTAAATTCAGAAACCACCTGATTTTCTACCAGGTTTACGGTGCTGCCACCAAATCCTGCTCCGGTCATCCGGGCGCCCAGCACTCCTTCTATATTCAGAGCTATATCTATCATGAGATCCAGCTCAGCACAGCTCACTTCATAAAGGCTGCTGAGGCTTTGATGAGATAAAGAAATAAGCTCTCCAGCCCGCTCCAGATTGTTATCCAGCAGGGCCCGACAGCAATCTTTGACCCTTTGGTTTTCACTGATAACATGCTGGCAGCGGTTTCTGATAACTTCGGGGAGCTTGTCCTTGACAGCATTAAATTCATCAGGAGAAACATCCCGAAGCTTTTGAATTTTACCCTCTAGCAGACTGGCTAACTTCTCCCCCCCCTGCTGGCATTCCTGCAGCCTTCTGTTATAGGCCGACTCAGCCAGCTTATGTTCCACATTGGTATTGGCCACTACAATTTTAAAACTGCTATCTTTTATGGGTATCAGTTCATAATCCCGGGTCCGGCAGTCCAGAAAAAGGGCTCTATCCTTACGTCCCAGCACAGAGATAAACTGGTCCATTATCCCGCAGTTTACTCCTACAAATTCATTCTCCGCCCGGCGGGCAATGCTGGCCAGTTTAACATCTTCTATCTCCAGCTCAAAAATTTTGCTGAAGGCAAGGGCAACAGCAACTTCCAGGGCAGCAGAAGAACTTAATCCCGCTCCCAGAGGCACCCTGCCCTGGAGCACTATATCCAGGCCTCCCGGAGAGCAGCCGGATTCCTGAAGAAACTCTGCCACTCCCTGAATATAGTTAATCCACACTATCTCTCTATTAAACTCTATCCGGTCCAGATTAAAGCTTCTGGCATCCTCAAAATTGCAGGAATAAACTTTAACTATTCTATCATCCCGGGGACGGGCGGCCACCAGCATTTCTCGATTGATTGCAACCGGCATGACAAAACCATCGTTATAATCGGTATGGCCGCCAATTAAGTTCACCCGTCCTGGGGCCCTGAAAAAGCGGGGCTCTCCGCTTCCGGTAAATTTTTCTTCTAAAAC
This sequence comes from Halanaerobiaceae bacterium, assembly GCA_003554685.1. Taxonomy (GTDB): domain Bacteria; phylum Bacillota; class Halanaerobiia; order Halanaerobiales; family Halarsenatibacteraceae; genus T1SED10-84. Next base: position 7,001 of record PWHA01000141.1, on the reverse strand, counting down.
CGCAGTCAAGTGTCTAAGGTCCCTGACATTCATTGAAATATCTCCTTTCATCCGGCAGCAAAAATCCGAAAATCCTGGCTGACTTCAGTAATTATCTTATCATGATTATTTTTTTAGTTTCTTCAACCATCTACAGCAAATATTTTCAAAATTTTTTAGTCTTTTTCCGTTAGACCGGCTGTCAGCATAAATTCTTTAAAGCCAGCTCTGCCCTGCCTGTCTCTTTTAAAAACCCCGGCATCGCTTAACACCTGGCTGAATTTACTGCCTACTTCCTGCTCTAAAATCCTTTCAGCTTCTTGCGAGTTATTCTGCCGGCCATAACTGGCAAGCAGATCTGTCAGCCACTCCCGGTGCTGTTCCAGATCTACTTCTTCAGCTGCTGAGATAGCCTGTAAATCCTGGTCCAGATCCCTGTCTCCGGTTAGAAAATTCTTGATCTCGCCCAGTTCCTGCTTGAGTCTGCCAGGCAGAACAGCCAGACCCATAACTTCAATCAGCCCGATATTTTCCTTTTTAATATGATGCAGGTTCTGATGGGGGTGAAAAATTCCTGCAGGATGCTCCTGAGAACTCCGGTTATTTCGCAGAACCAGATCCAGCTCATAACGGCCATTCTTAAGGCGGGCTATCGGGGTAACAGTATTATGCTTCTCGTCATTGCCTTTCTCCCGGGTAAAAGCTTTTATCTTTCTGTCCAAATCACAGTATTTAGCCCAGCAGAGCCTGATCTGCTCGGCCAGCTCTATAATGTCTTCCCTGTCAGCCGAAGAAAGCCTGATAACCGAGAGGGGCCATTTAAGCAGGCCAGCCTGAACTCCGGGAAAATCAGGATGCTGAAATCTCTCCTCTATGTCTGCCATTTCCATGGGAAAGACATGATTTCCTCCCTGAAAATGGTCATGACTTAAAATCGAGCCCCCAACCAGCGGCAGATCGGCATTTGAACCTATAAAATAATGGGGAAAACTATCCAGAAATTCCAGCAGCCGCTGAAAAGTATTTTTATTTATCTGCATGGGGTGGTGCTGACGGGCCAGAACAATGCAGTGCTCCTGATAATAAACATAGGGAGAATACTGTAAAAACCAATTTTCTTTATTTAGTTCGACCGGTATGACTCTTAGATTCTGGCGGGCAGGATGGTCCAGCCGTCCCGCATAGCCGACATTTTCCAGGCAGAGAGGACAGCGGGGATATTCATTATCGTGTTTTCTGCCGGCCTCGGCTATCTCCTCGGGATCCTTCTCCGGTTTGGCCAGATTGATGGTAATCTCCAGCTCACCAAAATCTGTTTCAGCCCTCCAGTAGCGGTTGCGGGAAATCCGGTCTCTTCTGATATAATTGGAGTTTTGAGCCAACTGATAAAATTCCTCGGTGGCTGTTACAATTGATTCTTTTTCGGCAGTCCTCCAGAACTGTTCAGTCACTTCCGACTGCCGGGGCATCAAAAAACCCATCAGTTCGGTATCAAAAAGATCCCGGCGGGTTACGGTGTTTTTTCTGAGCAAACCCTGTTCCCGGGCATAATCCAGCAGCTGATTGAGAATATCCTGAGGATTATCCGGAACATCCTGGATTCCCTTCCGAAGAGCAGATTCTATATCTTGTCCATTATTGTCATGAGCAGAAAGCTCATTCGGACAGGGTTCAGCTAAATTCAGTCTCTCCAGCAGGCTGTTTCTAGCGATGATCCAGTCGTACCTTCCCAGCAGCCCCTTCTCCCTGCCGTAACTGAGCAATTTTTCTACTGCCTGTGCTGCTTCATTTTTTGTGACCATAATATGTTTAACCTCCTGGTTTCTTAAACCAAAAAACATGAGATAAAATTACAGCGAAACATAACTGTAAACAATACCTTTGAATAATAACTGTGGAAGTTATTTATCAGCTTTAATAACCCCCCGGATTATTCTCATGCCACTTCCAGGCTGTAGCAATGATTGTTTCCAGATCATCAAACCGGCGCTCCCAGCCCAGTTCGTCCATGATTTTTTCCGAACTGGCTATCAAAACCGGAGGGTCACCTGCCCTCCTTTCAGCCGGAACTGCTGGGATCTCCCTGCCGGTCACCTTTCTGGCTGTCTCTATAACCTCCCGGACGGAATAGCCCTCACCACTGCCTAAATTATAAATCCTGCTTTCCTTTGCCTGCTTCAGGGCTTCAACTGCCAAAACATGAGCCCGGGCCAGGTCAGTTATATGAATATAATCCCGGATACAGGTGCCATCCCTGGTCTCATAATCTGTTCCATATATTTCAAGCTTCTGTCGCCTGCCCAGGGCTGTCTGCAGAACCAGGGGAATTAGATGGGTTTCAGGATCATGGTCTTCGCCTATCTGGCCGGAAGAGTCAGCACCGGCAGCATTAAAATAGCGCAGGGAGACATATTTTAGCTCATAAGCCCGGTGGTAGTCTGCCAGAATTTTTTCATAAAAGAGCTTGGAACGCCCATAGGGATTAGTAGGTTCCCCGGGATCAGATTCTTTAATGGGAATGTTTTGGGGATCACCGTAGACAGCTGCAGTGGAGGAAAAAACCAGCTTTTTAACCGAAAACTCCAGCATGACTTCCAGCAGATTTAAACCGGAAGTTAGATTGTTCTGATAATATTTGTGGGGATCTTCCACCGATTCACCTACCAGGCTGTCAGCAGCCAGGTGGATTACCGCCTCAATATCATGGCGGGAAAAAATCTGTTTCAGGCCCTGATAATCCGCCAGATCACAGTCGTAAAATTCTCCCCCCAGCACTGCTTCTCTATGACCTTTTTGCAGATTGTCAATGGTAATCACCTGATGGTCAGTCTCCAGCAGCTCCTTTACCACATGGGAACCCACATAACCGGCACCTCCGGTTACCAGGATACGCATAAGAACTCACCTCAAAAAAATTATTTTTGAACTCATCAAACAATTTTTCATATCAGTATTCATAGTGCACTTCTTTGTTTTCTGCAAAAAACTATTTATTTTTATCTTCTTTGTTAAATATTAAACTCCTGCTGGTTTATTAATTCGTAATAACCTTAAAGAAAGCAAATGATTTTTATGATGATAAACACTGTTAGAAAAGCATTATTGTCTTAGTAATTTTCTGACTTTTCAGGTCAAAGGTTAAGGGCAGGAATAAAAAGATAATTCCAGTGGTTTGAAAATAATTGTTTCAAAACAAAAAATGACAAAAATGAGCTTGCCCTGAATTATAGCAGTTTTGCAAATTATCTCTTATAGGTTCGCTCTTTCAGAGCCCTTTCCATTTCCCGCTCATGGGTCCGGCGGGCAATATCCCTTCTTTTATCTCGCTTGTCTTTGCCCTTGGCCAGTCCCAATTCTACCTTGGCCAGATTTCTCCGAAGATAAAGCTTGAGAGGAACCAGGGTATACCCCTTCTGACGGGTATAGCCGTAAAGGCTGCGGATCTCGCTTTTATGAAGGAGAAGCTTGCGCTTGCGTTCCGGATCGTGATTATGCCTGTTTCCCTGATTGTAGGGACCGATATGCATGTTGTAGAGAAAGACCTCTCCTCCCTCTACCAGGGCAAAGCTGTCCTTGAGATTAACCTTGCCATCCCGGATGGATTTTATCTCCGTGCCCTTGAGCTTGATTCCGGCTTCAAAGCTATCTTCAACATGAAAATCGTGACGGGCCTTTTTATTTCTGGCTATTATTTTTATTTCATCCTGCTGGGACATTTTTCCACCTCCCACCTGTCAGCTGTTAGATCTCTGTTTTTATCTAACTTTTTTTATCTAACTTTTTTTCTAATAAATTACTTCTTACTTCTATTCATTGCTTTGTTTATCCACCACTAAAAAATCCAGCTTGCGTTCTTCGGTGCTGGCTCTGATAAGCTTAACCCTGATCGTATCGCCCAGACGGTAAATCTTTTTGGTTCGCTCCCCGATTAAGATCTGCTGATCCTCCCGGTACTGGTAATAATCATCGGAAAGATCCTCGACATGAACCAGGCCTTCTGCAGTATTCTCCAGCTGAACAAAAAAGCCAAAACCGGTCACACCGCTGATGATCCCCTCAAATTCTTCTCCAATATGCCTCTGCATATATTCAATCTTCTTCAGGTCAACGGAATCTCTTTCTGCCTCCATAGCCCTTCTTTCCTGCAGAGAGCAGTGGTCGGCTGTTTCCGGCAGGGTATTCTCCAGCTCCTGTCTTCGGGCCGCCGAAAGTTTGTCCTGGGAAATAATTTCCTTGATGATGCGGTGAACCACCAGGTCGGGATAGCGTCTGATGGGCGAGGTAAAATGAGAATAATAATCCAGTGAGAGACCAAAATGTCCGATGTTCACCGGAGAATAGACCGCCTTGCTGAGAGAACGCAGCATCATGCTTTCAATTATATTTTCTTTATCGGTTCCTGAAACCTTTTCCAGCAGCTGCTGCAGAGCTCCGGGATGAACTTCCCCATTCTGGCCGCCCTTAAGGTGATAGCCAAAATTATGGATGAATTCATTAAATGTTTTAATCCTCTCAGGATCAGGCTTATCATGGACCCGATAGATAAAAGGTTCATCCCGCCAGTAAGCATGTTCAGCCACCACCCGGTTGGCAGCTATCATAAATTCTTCGATAATCTGCTCCGGTAGCCCGTGAGGTCTTCTTTCCAGCTCAACGGGAACTCCTTCCTCATCAAGAACTACCCTGACTTCAGGAAGATCAAAATCTATGGTGCCCCGAAGATGGCGTCCGCTTCTCAGTTTACCATGAAGTTCGGCCATCAGCTCTAAATTCGGATAGAAATCAGCATACTTGTCCTGAAGTTTCTTATTATCCTGTTCCAGCATTTCCCGAACCTCGTCATAGGTCAGGCGATAATTGGAATTGATAATCGAGGGAATGATTTCGTGATCCAGTCTCTTAAAAGGTTCCAGCTGATAATCAATAAAAACAGTCAGGGCTAGCCGGTCCTCCCGGGGGCGCAGGCTGCAGATATTATTGGATAATCTCTCCGGCAGCATGGGAATTACCCGATCAACCAGATAAATACTGGTGCCCCGACGGTAGGCCTCCTGATCCAGCAGACCACCTTCTTTAACATAATGGCTGACATCGGCAATATGAACTCCCAGTCTCAGACGGTTCTGGCCGTGAGTTTGAATGGAGACGGCATCATCAAAATCCTTGGCATCCTCACCATCGATGGTGACCAGAGGCAAGTCCCGCAGGTCCCGGCGTTTTTTTATGACTTTTTCCAAAATCTTTTCCGGCAGTCGGGCCGCTGCATCTTTGACCTCGGGTGAAAATTCCCGGGGTAGCTCCAGTTGACGGATCATGGCCTCCAGGTCGACGCCCTTCTCACCCTTCTGACCGATAACTTCAATTATCTTACCTTCAGGATTGCGATCCCGCTCGGGCCAGCGGGTAATCCTGACCACAACCTTATCCCGGGACTGAGCCCGGCCAAATTTATCGGAGGGAACAAAGACATCCTTGTAAATTCTCTTATTATCGGGAATTACAAAACCATAACTGCCATAGTGATCAAGCTCTCCCACAATTGTCTGATTGGCCCGTTCTAAAATATTAACAACTTCTCCGGCCTTCCTTTTTCCCTGACTGTCGGGCAGGGGCCTTACCAGCACCTTATCATTATGCATGGCACCCTGAAGATTATCCGAGGTTAGAAAAATATCCTCCAGCTGGGGATCATCGGGGAGCAGGAAAGCAAAACCCCGGGGATTCCTTTCAATCCGCCCCCGGTAGAGGCCAAATTTTTCTGGTATTCCATAATAGCCTCTGTTATTGCAGTAAATATCTCCGGCTTCCTCCAGCTCTTCCAGCACCTTTTTGAAATGCTTGCGCTGGTCCGGGGCAATATTAAATTTTTCGTATAATTCATCCAGCTTGAGCGGGCGTTCGGCCTCTTCCATAAAGAACTGCTGAAGCTGATTTCTGGCTCCCATTTATAATCCCAGCTCCTCCGAAATATCCTGCATGGCTTCCAGGGCCAGACCAACGAACTCTTCCAGTTCCAGATCCATCTCCCGGCAGCTGGCAATAACCTCCCGGTCAGCTCCCCGGGCAAAGGAATTCTCTTCATAGCGGTTCATGACAAAATCAGTGTCCAGGGCCTCCAGGCTCTTATCGGGATGAATCAGAGCAGAAGCCACAATCAAGCCGGTCAGCGGATCAGAGGCATAGAGAGCTTTATCGAGCATGGTTTTTCTCTCCAGGCCGTGGGCTCCATTGTGAGCTTTGACGGCATAAACTATATCCTCAGCAAATCCCATCTCAGCCAGCTCTTCTCCTCCAACCAGACTGTGCTTTTCTTCATCATCGGCTGTCTCTTCATAATCTATATCATGGAGCAGGCCTACCAGGCCCCATTTTTCCTGATCCTGATCAAAATATTCCGCCAGCCGGCGCATCACCGCCTCCACCGCCAGGCAGTGCTTAACCAGGTTTTTCTGGCTGATTCTCTCATTAATCAGGTCCAGAGCTTCTTCTCTAGTCAGCTTCATTGCTAACACTCCTCTGCTTGCTCAGTTCTTTTTTATTATTACCAACCATCAAAAATCTGGCCTTACCTCGGGCCAGTTCCTGGCCCATTCTGCCTTCCAGGCGGGCTGAGGCTTCGATTACTCTTCTCCTTCTTTCCTGAATAATTCCCCTGACAACTACAGGCCTGTCCAGCTTGACTGGTTCGAGAAATCTAACTTTAATCTCAGCTGTGACAGCTTGCCAGCCCTGATTGCTGATAGCTTTAGCCATAGCCTCATCCAGCAGAGCGGTAACTATACCTCCGTGCATCACATCTTTGTACCCGGCAAAATGCTCACCGGGAGTAAATTCGGCACAAGCCTGACCGGTATCTCCATCATACTCAAATTCCAATCCCGGGGAAAAGGGGTTCTGTTCGCCACATAAAAAACACATACTGTCATCCCCTAATTCCACCATCTGCTTCACCTCCTCTGGCAAAAAACCCTCCAGGTTCATCCCCGGAGGGTCAGCCAGCCTGATAAATATCCTTTTTTGCT
>PWHA01000324.1 GCA_003554685.1 Halanaerobiaceae bacterium | reverse complement strand
GTCCTCCGCTCATGGCTGATACACCATCAACATCCAGTGTGGCATTTCCCGCAGTTATGGCATATACTTCATCAGCAATATTCATTTCTCCCAGCCCGTCATCATTTTTATCATTCATATTCTTCTCATTATTATCCTGTTTCTTATTATCTGGCATTTTTATCCCTCCCGCTGTAAATAATAATTTACTCTAATGCTTTACTTCTGATTATATTAAATCACATTTATCCCGGGATATCAATAAAATATATAATTAATGATATTTTTGGGAGGCCTTATTGAAAATATCTAGAAATATATATACAGGAATTGATGAAGAGTTAGAGAAATTGAAGAGCTGGAAGATTTAATTTAAAATTGACAGGCTATCTGTTTAAACCTGTATAACAAAGCCAAATAAGTCTGGAGGGAAACAAAAAAGATGAAAAGCATACTTAAAAAACTTGTTATTGTACTTTTTGTCCTTGTGGTTGCCGGTGCGGTTACCGGGCTGATTTACTTGTCCTTCCTGGAGGAAGAGCCGGTGGAAGATGGGGTGGCCCGCCTGACACTGCAGGGCCCGATCCAGGAGGGGGTGGCGGGTTTTACCGCGACTGTAATTTCTCCTGACCGGGTGGACAGCAAGCTGAGGCAGGCAGAGCGCTATCCCGGCGTTGAAGCCCTGGTGATCCGGCTGGAAAGCCCGGGGGGAGCAATCGGGGCCTCCCAGGAAATTTACAGCCTGATTTCTGATTTTAACCTGCCGGTGATAATATCAATGGGCGACATGGCGGCCTCGGGAGGCTATTACGTTTCGGCTGCTGCCGATGCTGTTGTTGCCCAGCCGGGGTCGATGACCGGTTCCATCGGTGTTATTTCCACCTTCTTTGACCCGGAAGGGCTCTTTGAAATGATCGGGCTGGAAAGGGAGATTATCACCTCCGGGGAGCACAAGGATATGTTCTCCCGCTCGCTGACCGAGGAGGAGAGGGAAAAAATGCAGGCCTTCTCTGATGAGGCCTACAGCCAGTTTATTGCCGATGTAGCTGCCGGCCGGGATATGGAAGAGGAAGCCGTCCGGGAACTGGCCACCGGGGAGATTTTCCTGGGGAGCCAGGCCCTGGAATACGGGCTGGTCGATGAACTGGGCGGCAGGCTTGAGGCCCTGGAGATTGCCGGTGAGCTGGCAGGGATTGAGGACCCACAGTATGTAGAGCTGCCGGAATCTTCACTGTTTCAGCAGCTAATGGGGACAGCTATCCGGCTGCCGGATATCATCTCCCGCTCCCTGGCCGAGCCCGAACTTGTGATTTTTAAGGATATCCAGGACGGCTTAAGCCCGGCGGTTGAATACCGAGTTCCGGGTTATTAGGGTGGTTGACAGTGAAAATTTATAATGTGAGGATGAAGCATAATGGGGGCTAAAAGTAGTTTAAAATCAATCAAATCAAACAGCACAGGGGGCAAACCAGCAGGAGGGGCTGATTTTGAAAACCTCGGCCTGTTTGAGGTGCTGTACGGGATTCTCTTTCAGCCCCTCCCGACAATCAAAAGGATAGTTTCAGCCGAACCTGTCAGCCTGGCGATATTTATCTCCTTCCTGGCTTCCCTGGCGGCCTTTGCGCCCCGGATAGCTGAGGGGGCTGCCATTCACCCGGATCCTGTTCCAGTTATACTGCTGGCTTTGCTGGCAGCCGTAGCCAATTTGCTGCTGCTTTTAACCGGGGTCCTTTTTTTCACCCTCTGTGCCAGGTTCCTGGGAGGGGATAGCAATTATTTTGGCTTCTTTGCCGCTGCCGGGATCTCCCAATTTGTCCTTTTCCTTTACCCGGTGGTGGTTTTTATCTCCCGACTGCTCAGCCTGCCCACCTACCTTGGCCTCTTTTTCAGGAATGTGCTGCTGGTCTGGTATTACCTGCTTTTTCTTCTTTCCTTAAGGGAAAGCCAGAAATTTTCCAGCTTCAGGGCGGTTCTGACGGTGGCGGGCACTGTTGCTGGCCTCTCGGTACTGGTTTTTCTGCTGGGTGCCGGGGCCCTGGCTTTAGTGTTTTCCTTCTAACCCTGCCCGGCCTGCCAAATAGTTGCTGCCGGGGCAGGTATTATGTTTTGCAGGATTTTTAGGTTAATGCCTGGTAGGTTAATGCTGGTTAATAATTTGCAGAATAATACAGGTTAAGGCTGATCAGGCTCTATACATGGCAGCATGAGGTTACCACGGGCCATGGATAGGGATAAAAACTGGAGGAAAAGGGGAAGTGCAGCATGAAAAATGACAGCAGGATTAACATCCGCAAATTCAGCCTGGAGCGGGACTTCCAGGCTGCCCTCAATGTCTGGCGGGAAGTTGGCTGGCTGGAAAGCGCCAAGCCGGAGGACAATGAGGGGATAAAGCATATGTTTGAGGCCTCGGAGTTCCTGGTGGGGGAAGTTGATTCCCGGCTGGAGGCTACCACCGGGTTTATCCCGGCAGGGCTTAATTATCAGGGCCGGGAGCTGAGCCTCCATGCCCTAACCGGCGTGGTGGTAAGCCCGCTGGCCAGGAAGCAGGGGCTGGCTGGCCGCCTGGTGGCCGCCTCCCTGCAGCAGGGGGCCTTAAGGGGAGATGCCCTCTCGGCCCTCCTGATGTTTGAGCAGGGCTATTATAACCACCTGGGTTACGGGACCGGGAGCTATGAGCATATCTTTACCTTTGACCCTGCCCACCTTAAGGTTAGCTGTGAGCCGGACATACCGGAAAGGCTTACCGCCGAAGACTGGGAGGCTATCCACCGCTCCTGGGTTAAGCGCAGGAAGGCCCACGGCTTTGCCACCCCCGGGCACCCGGGGATAATCCGGGACATTGTTTCCTGGCAGAAGGAGAAGAGCTACGGGCTGGGCTACCGCAACGCCAGCAAGGAAATAACCCATATGATGTGGCTTTCCAGGAAAAAAAGCTCCCACGGGCCGCTCAAGGTTGCCTTTTTAACCTACCGCAGCCACCAGCAGTTCCTGGAGCTTTTGGCCCTCCTGAAAAACCAGGCCGACCAGGTTTTTGCAGTTACCCTTAAGGAGCCAGCCGGCATCCAGCTCCGGGACCTGATTAAGCTGCCCCACAAGCAGTCTGAGGTTACCAGGGGCAGCGATTATAAGTACCAGTCCCGGGCAGAAGCTTACTGGCAGGTCAGGGTTTTGGACCTGGAGAAGTGCCTCCGGGCAGTGTCCCTGCCCGGCCCGGAAATTAGCTTTAACCTGGAGCTTTCCGACCCGGTGGAGAAATACCTGAAGCCTGCTGATGAATGGCAGGGCCTGGCGGGCAGGTACTCGGTTACCCTGGGCCAAAATTCCAGCATTGAAGAGGGGTTTAAAGAGGGCCTGCCGGTTATGGAATGCACCGTGAACGCCTTCTCCCGGCTCTGGCTGGGCGTGCTGCGCCCTACCTCATTGAGCAGGACCGATGAGCTGGCTGCCCCATCGGGGCTGCTGGAGGGCCTGGACCGCCTGCTGGCCCTGCTGCCCTGCCCCCAGCTGGACTGGGAATTTTAAGCTTTAGTTTTGATTTTTAGTAATAAATGAAACTGCTCAGCTTAAAAAAATGATATTTGGATAATTATTTCTGCCAGAACTGCTGCCAGGCAGGTATTGTAATTTTGAAATTTCGTTAAATTAGGCTTTGTAAAGTGGAAACATGAATTTTTAAGAAAATGAATTCTTTTAAGCAAATGAATTCTTTTAAGCAAATGAAATCGTTAGTAAATGAAATCTTTAATGAAGCGGGAGATAACATGAAAAAAATCAAGCTAGTTTACAACCCCCGGGCGGGTGACAGCAGCTTCCCCGGGCGGATCAACGAATTCGTCCGGGTATTTCAGCAGGGCTATGAGGTCAGCCTGCTGAACATAATCGGGGCTAACCTGGCAAAAAGGTTCAGCCGGGTAAATTTTGCCGAATATTCCTGCCTGATGGTGGCGGGAGGGGATGGCACCATAAACTCCGTCGTCAATGCCATGTTAGATAACGGTATTGAGGTCCCCCTGGCCATACTGCCAACCGGGACCTCCAATGATTTTGCCGACTACCTAAGCCTCCCCAATGACTTTGAAGAGTACTATGAGCTTATCAGGCAGGGCAATATCAGGATGGTTGATGCCGGCAGGATTAATGCCCGCTATTTTTTCAATGTCTGCGCCGGCGGCTTTTTAACCGGGGTGCCCCACAAAACCGACACTGCCCTGAAAAACCGCCTGGGCAGGATTGCCTATTACCTCAAGGGCCTGCAGGAATTCCCCAGCTTTAAGCCCCTGCCCCTGGAGGTAACCACCAGCAGCCAGGAAATTTCCAGCGAGCTCTTTATGTTCCTGGTCCTGAATAGCAGCCGGGCGGCGGGCTTTGACAGCCTGGTTTCTGAGAGCAGCATCGATGATGGCCTTTTTGAGTTTCTGGCCATCAGGTACGGCAGCTTTTATGAAATGTTTAATACCCTGATCGAGGTTTTTATCAACAAAAACCAACAGCAGGACAATGTTATCCTGCTTAAGGACAGTTATTTTTATCTTAAACCAACCCGGGAAAATTTCCCGGGCAACACCGATATTGATGGGGAGAAGGGGCCTGCTTACCCGGTAGAGATTGAAGTGCTTCCCGGGGCTTTGCCCCTGGTGGTGCCGAAGTAACAGCAGCCGGGAAGGGCTCCCGGGGCAGGGATACCCCGCCAGGGGGTGTGCCTATCAGCTGGCCCCTGAATATACCATTTTCCTGGATAGCCTGACAGAGGGAAGAAAGAGGGGAGATAACTAAATGAAATGGAGCAGCGAATCACTGGAAAAATTTAATGATACCCTGGGGTCCGACAACCCCACCCCCGGCGGCGGGGCGGCAGCGGCTGCTGCTGCCAGCATAAGCGTTGCCCTGCTGGCCATGGTAACTGCCCTGACCGATGCTGGGGATGAAGTTAAAGAGATTGACCGGGAGCTCGCTGATCATTTGCAGCAGTCTTACCGGTTGATTGAGGAGGACTGCCGGGGCTTTGAAGGGGTTATGGAGGCCTACCGGCTGCCTGCTGAGAGCCAGGCAGAGGTTCAACTGCGCCAGGCAAGGATAGAAGAGGCCCTGAAGGCTGCCAGCCGGCCCCCGGAGAAACTAATGGGGCTTGCCCTGGAAATTCTCGAAGCTGCCAATCTAGTTGTTAAGAATGGCAACCGCAATGCCTGGGCTGAAACGGGAATTGCCGCCCAGCTTGCCTTCTCCGCCCTCCAGGCTTCCTATTATAATGTCATGATCAATATCTGCTCAATTGATGATGAGGGCTTTAACCGGGAGATTGCAACTGAATCCCGGGAAAAACTGGAGCGGGGTAAGGAGCTTAAAGCCAGGCTGGAAAATTACCTTGACGAGGAAATTATCGAATGCCCCTACCTCTAACTTGCATGTTTGTTGGTGCTGTGGTAAAATTATAAAGGAATATGTGTTATACTCGGTCTGGAATGAAGGAGTGGGTCTGCTGCCCACTCCTTAATTTAATAGAGCTTAAAATATAGGCTGTTATAAAATAATTTAGCTTTTTATAAATAGAACTCGAATTGAACTCGAAAATTTTTGAGCTGGAAAATTTATTGATTACCGGAACTTTAAATCCAACTACTTTAAATCCAACTAACAAATATTTCATGCTGCTGGAGGTAATAATGATGAGTATAGTTAAAAGAGTAGAAAATAAAGTTGAAGATTTACTGGCTGAGGGTAATTATGATCTGGTAGCAGTGGAATATGTTAAAGAAGGCTCGGAAAGAGTGTTGAGGGTATTTATTGAAAATAAAGAGGGTGATCTGGATCTGGACGATTGTGCCCGCCTGAGCCATCGCCTTTCTGACTGGCTGGATGAAGAAGATTTCATTTCTGAGAGCTATATACTGGAAATTTCCTCGCCAGGAGCGGAAAGACCCCTGCGTGGCAGAGATGATTATCAGAGGTTTTCCGGAGAATCTGTTTTCATTAAAACCTATGCACCCATCAAGGGAGAAAAAGAGTTTACCGGTAAGCTTCTGGGGTTAAAAAAAGACCTGGTCCAGCTGGAAATGTCAGAGGATGAAATTATCGAACTTCCTCTGAAAAGTATTGCTGCGGCCAGATTGAATTTAGATATCTAGATTATTAGGAGGAATTTGCTTATGAATGTAGAATTTTTACATGCGCTGGATGACATCGAAAATGAAAAGGATATTCCCAAGGAGATACTGCTGGAAGCCATCGAAACTGCTCTGGTTTCAGCTTATAAAAAGGATTTTGGTTCCAAGGAAAATGTCCGGGTTGATATCGACCCATCTTCCGGTGATGTTGTTGTATTTTCCCGGAGAAAAGTTGTTGAAGAAGTGGAAAATAAAAATTTTGAGATTACTCTGGAAGAAGCCCGGGAGATTGATAGTTCTGTCGAAATAGGCGATGGGGTTGAGGTAGAGGTTACTCCGGCTAATTTCGGTCGGATTGCTGCTCAGACTGCCAAGCAGGTTGTTATGCAGAGAATTAGAGAAGCTGAAAGAGATGTAATTTATGAGCACTATAAACAGAAAGAGGGAGAATTTATTACCGGGACCATTCAGCGGTTTCACAACGATTATATTTTAATCGATATGGGCAAAACTGAAGCTCTTTTGCCGCCTTCCGAGCAAATTCCTTCTGAAAATTATAGTGTCGGCGACCGGATTAAGCTCTATATAGTTGAAGTTAGTTCCACCAATAAGGGTCCCAGGATTTTAGTCTCACGAACCCATCCCGGTCTTTTACTGAGATTGTTTGAAATTGAAATCCCGGAAATATATGATGGAACGGTTGAAATCAAAGCTGTAGCCCGGGAGGCAGGCAAAAGATCAAAGGTAGCAGTTTATTCCGAAAATAAAGATGTGGACCCGGTGGGAGCCTGCGTGGGGCCCCGGGGCAGCAGAGTTCAGGCCGTTGTTGATCAGTTAAATGGTGAAAAGATAGATATCATAGCTTGGCGGGAGAAACCGGCAGAGTTGATTGCCAATGCTTTGAATCCAGCTGAAGTCAATGAAGTTATTTTAAATGAAGAAGATAAAATAGCAAAAGTGGTGGTTCCTGATTTTCAGTTATCTCTGGCCATTGGTAAGGAGGGCCAGAATGCCAGGCTGGCAGCCAAATTAACCGGCTGGAAGGTGGATATTAAAAAACAGTCTGAATATGAAGACGGGGAAGTCGAGGAAGCAGAATCCGGGGAAGCTGAACCTGAGGAAGCTGAAGATGATGAAACTGCTGAACCTGAGGCAGCTGACGAGGAGAAAACTGCTGAATCCAATGCTGAAACTGTTGAACCTGCTGATAAAGCTGATCAATCCGCTGAACCTGCTGATAAAGCTGATGAAACTGAAGAATCCCGGGAAGATTCTGCTGCAGAACGGGATACTTCCGAACCAGAAGAATTGACCGCTGAAGCTGAAGAAATTTCTGAAGAACTGGAGGAAAATGCCGGGGACAGAGAGGCTGAAAAACAGCCTGAGTCCTGAACTGGCAACTAAAATTAAAGGAGGGTATAACTTGCCAGGAGTTGACAGACTTAAACAATGTCTTGGTTGTGGTGAGCGGAGGGAAGAAATTGAGTTAATGAGGATAGTCAATAATAAGGGGGAACTCAAGGTAGATCCGGGAGGAAGGTTATCGGGAAGAGATGTTTACATCTGCCCCCAGGTCAGCTGTTTTCAGGCAGCCCGCAAAGATAACCAGCTGAGCGAGGAGCTTCACATTGAAATAACAGAGGAGCTCTTTAATCAACTGCTGGAGGAGATAAATCATGGTTGATCAGTAATTCTGGAGGTGTTTAGTATATGGGCAAAATTAGAGTTTATAAGCTAGCAAGGGAACTGGATATAGCCAGCACTGAACTGGTAGATATTTTGCAGGATTTGGATATAGATGTTACCAGTCATATGAGCACAATTGAAGATGAAACAGCGGAATTGGTGCGAGGTATGTATGATGATTCCGCAGAAGTGATTGAAGAAGCTGTTGAAAAAAGTGAAGAGGAACTGGTTGCAGAAGAAAAGGCTGTAACAGAGGAAGAAACTGAATCCCGGGTAACTGTTGAAACCAAAACTGCAGAGGAAACAGCAGACACAGTAGAAAAAGATGAAAGAGAATCAGTATTTCCCCCGCTTTCTGTTAAAGAACTGGCAGAAAAAGCAGGAGTTGCTGCCAACAGCATGTTAAAGGAACTGATGAGTCTGGGAATTATGGGAAATATCAATTATTCTCTGGATGAAGATACTGTTAACAGTTTAATTGATCAAATGAATCTTTCAGTTAAGATTTCCAGTGCTGAGGAACAAGAAATGGAAGTCTGCAGTACCCAGCGGGTAAAAACTGATTTTGAAGATGATGCGGCTGATTATCGGCTCAGGCCGCCTATTGTGACGGTAATGGGGCATGTGGATCACGGAAAAACTACCCTGCTGGATGTTATTCGTCAGACCAGAGTAACCGAAACCGAAGCCGGTGGTATTACCCAGCATATTGGAGCCTATCAGGTTTCTGCCAATGGCAAAAAAATAACCTTCATTGATACCCCCGGTCATGAAGCCTTTACTGCCATGCGAGCCCGAGGGGCTCAGATAACTGATATTGCCATTCTGGTGGTAGCAGCTGATGATGGTATCATGCCCCAGACTGTGGAGGCTATCAATCATGCTCAGGCTGCTGAAATTCCCCTGCTGGTTGCCATCAATAAAATAGATAAGCCCAATGCTCAGCCCGACAGGGTCAAGCAGGAATTAACCGAACACGGTATGGTTCCCGAAGAATGGGGTGGCAACACCATCTGTGTGGAGATTTCGGCCCTACAGGGAGAAAACATTGATGAACTGCTGGAAATGGTGCTGCTGGTGGCTGAAATGGAAGAAATTATGGCCAATCCCAATCGACCGGCAGAGGGTGTTATTATTGAGGCTGAACTTGACAAGGGCCGCGGACCGGTGGCCACCGCCCTGATTAAAAATGGAACCCTCGAGATTGGAGATGCCATTCTGGCTGGCGCTAGCTGCGGCCGGGTTAAGGCTTTGATAGATGAACACGGTCAGAGAATCGAAAACGCAGGACCGGCTACTCCTGTTGAAGTTCTGGGCTTCTCCGATGTTCCGGCGGCAGGTGACCTGCTTCAGGTTCTGGAGGATGATAGAAGGGCCAGGGATATTTCAGCGGAACGCAAGGAAGAACAGCACGCAGCCCGACTGCAGTCAGAAAGCACGGTCAGCCTGGAGGACTTTTATGAAAGGGTTCAGGAAGGCGAAGTTAAAGAGCTTAATATTATCATAAAAGCTGATGTTCAGGGCTCAATTGAAGCCTTAAGGGAATCACTTTTAAGACTCAGCACCGATGAAGTGGCAGTTAATATAATTCACACCGGTGTCGGCTCCATCAATGAAACCGATGTTAACCTGGCCAGTGCTTCCCAGGCAATAATTATTGGTTTCAACGTCCGTCCGGGCCTCAATGCCCAGCAGCTGGCGGAAAAAGAGGGTGTTGACATCCGCACCTATAGAATTATCTATAAAGCTCTGGAGGATATTAAAGATGCCATGGCCGGACTGCTGGATCCGGAATTAAAGGAAGTGGTTAAAGGCCATGCTGAAGTTAGAGAACTATTTAAAGTCCCCGATGTAGGTATTGTTGCCGGGGTTTATGTTAGAGATGGTGTTATTAACAGAAACCATAAAATCAGGGTAATTCGCAATGGTGTTGTGCAGCATGAAGGCGAAATTGGTTCTCTAAAGCGTTTTGAAAATGATGCTCGAGAAGTAAAAGAAGGTTATGAATGCGGGATTGGCATTGAAAATTACAACGATATCAAAACAGGAGATATACTGGAAACCTACGATTTCAAGGAGATTAAGAGAAGTCTTTAAACTTAATCACCCGGATTAGAGGTGATAATAATGTCCAATAATAGAAGCAGAAGGCTCGCCGAGCTTCTCAAAGAAGAGATCAGTGATATAATTTTGCGGGAGGTAAAGGACCCCAGGATAGGATTTGTCTCCCTGACAGATGTTGAGGTAAGTGGTGATTTAAGACATGCCAAGGTTTTTGTCAGTGTTATTGGCAGTGATGAAGAACGTCAGAAAACCATGGCAGGCCTGGAACAGGCCACCGGTTTTATCAGAAAACTGGTGGGAGAAAGAATTACTGTATACCACACTCCCGAAATTATATTTCGCTATGACGATTCCATTGAACATGGCATCCACATTACCCAGTTAATTAAAGAAGTTCGGGCTGAAGAAAAAAGGGAAAATAACCGGACAGCTGAAGGAGCAGATAGTGAAAATGCAGGAGACCAGAGTCAATAATGAAATAGCAGAGATATCTGATTTTATTACCGCAGAGGATGAGTTTTTACTTCTCGGCCACGAGGATGCCGATGGCGATTGTATTGGCTCTCTGGCCGGTATGGCCTATCTCCTACAGGAACTGGGCAAAAATTCTGTCATAGGAATTTACCAGCCGGTATCTGAAATGTTTCAGCTAATAATTCAGGACGATCTAAAGATCGTTAAGGTCTCGGAGGATCTGCCGGATATTAACAGGGTTATTGTTCTGGACAGCAGCGGGCAGGACCGCCTTGGTCCCGCTGCTGATTTACTTGACAGCCGGACTGTTTTAAATATAGACCATCATGAAGATAATGATTTTTTTGGAGAACTTAATTATGTCAGGCCGGAATCTGCAGCTGCCGGCATGATAATATTTGACCTGGCTGTCAGCTTGAACTGGAAAATTAATCAGAATGCTGCCCGGGCTCTGGCCCTGGCAATCCTCTCTGATACAGGGTTTTTTCGCTACAGCAATACCGGTTCCCGGGTGCTCAAAGTTGTTCAGGAACTGATGGAACTGGGCGCGGACATACATAAAATCAACAGATCCCTCTACGGTCAAAATAAGCCGGAAGCCATGAGATTGCTGGGGCGAGGGTTAAGCCGGATTGAAGTTTCCGGTCAGGACAGGATAGCCTATTTCTATCTCGATAGAGAAGATTACCGAATTACCGGAACAACCTCTCGTGATAATGAGGGATTTGTGAATTTTGCCCGCAATATATCCGGAGTCGAAGTGGGAATTTTTTTCAGTGAAGAAGATGATTGCATAAAGGTTAGTTTTCGTTCCAACTACTATCTCAGAGTAAATGACATTGCTGCCAGATTTGGGGGAGGAGGTCATCCCCGGGCAGCAGGCTGTAAAGTTAGCGGTGAACTTGACAGAGTAATTGACCGGGTAATAAATGAGGTAAAAAAACATGTCTGAGCTTAATGGTATTTTAAATATTCTAAAACCTCCTGGTTTAACTTCCTTTCAGGTAGTGCAGCAGCTGAGAAAAATTCTGGATCAGAAAAAGATTGGCCATACCGGTACCCTGGACCCTCTGGCAGTTGGTGTGCTGCCGGTCTGCCTGGGAAAGGGCACCAAAATAATTCCTTTCCTGCCGGAGGAGAAAAAGCAGTATGTTTTTGAAATGGAACTGGGAGTTAGAACAGATACTCTGGACAGGGAAGGCAGGGTTATCTCCCAGGATGACAGCTGGCAGAAAATCTCTCCTGATGAAATAAAGAGGATTATCACCGGTTTTGCCGGCAAAATTTCTCAGGTTCCTCCGATGTATTCAGCTGTTAAAAAAAATGGCCAGCCCCTCTATCAGCTGGCCCGAGAAGGTCAGGAAGTTGTCCGGGAAGCCAGAGAAGTGGAAATTTATTCCCGGAAAATTTATGCCATTAATCCTCCCGGAATTCGCCTGCAGCTGGAATGCTCCCGGGGAACCTATATCCGCTCGCTGATACGGGATATTGGCGAAGAACTGGGATGTGGAGCAGTCTTAAATTTTCTGATTCGAACCAGGTCCGGCCCCTTTCACCTGGATACAAGTCAGCCTCTGCACCGGATCGCTGCCGATTCTTCCACAGCGGCTGTGATGCTGCTTCCTGTATCATCTCCCCTCAATCTGCCGGAATTAAAGATCAGGCAGGAGGCCTTTAAATATGCTGTTAATGGAGCCAGCCTCTATGCCCATAACTTTGCTGATTTTAATCCAACTGCGGCGGATCTGGATAAAAGATTTGTTATTAAAGGTCCTGAGGAGGAATTTATTGCCGTAAGCCGGGTGGTTAGAGACGATGATGGTAGAATATGTCTGCACCCGGAAAGAGTTTTTTACCAGCAAAATTGAGCATAATAATTTACAGGATTTTAGTTTCAGGTTCAGTTTTCCTATCCACTTTGGGGATTAAGTATTCCATTTTCAGGATAAAAGTTTCTGCCGGAGGTTTTAGAAGCAATGGATGTAATTTACAGCAGTCAATTTCAAGAATTCAACGGACCACCTGCAGCTCTGGCTATTGGATCCTTCGATGGTATCCATCTGGGACATCAGAAGATTATAAAAAAAACCAATTCTCTGGCAAGAGAAAAAAAACTGGTTTCAGGTCTGCTTTCCTTTGAACCCCATCCCCGTCAGGTTCTTCAGCCCGATAGGGATCAGGGTGTTATAATATCTCAGGAACAAAAGATCGAAATACTGGAAAGAATGAATATAGATTGTTTTTTCTGTCAGGAATTTACCAGGGAATTTGCCAGGCAGGATTTCGCTGATTTTGTAGAAACAGTTCTCTGTTCCCGGCTCAAAACCTCCCATATTGTGGTGGGAGAGGATTTTAGTTTTGGCCGGGGCGGAAGCGGGGATGTAAGAGATCTTAAATCTCTGGGGAATAAGTACGGATTTGGAGTAACCATCCATCCCGCCGTTAAAAATGGAGGAGAAAAAATATCCAGCACCCGCATCAGAAAACTGATTTCCCGGGGTAAGGTAGAAAAAGTTCAGAATCTCCTGGGGAGATTTTATGAAATTCAGGGCAGGGTTGTCCACGGGCAGGGGAAAGGGAAAAGTCTCGGTTTTCCCACCGCCAATTTATGTTTAGAAACCGACTATGTAATGCCTAAAAACGGTGTCTATGCCGGTTTTGTCAGATATCAGGACCGGAGATTTGCCGGCGCTGCTAATTTCGGGGAAAATCCTACCTTTACCAGTAAAGACTACAGTATTGAAATTTATATTTTAGACCTGAACAATGATATTTATGATGAAAAAATTACTTTCAGTCCTGTTAAATTTATTCGACCGGAAAAGAAATTTAACACTGAAGCAGAGCTGGTTGAAAGAATTAAACAGGATATTCTTTACACCAGAAAGGTTTTATGTTAAAATTACAGGAGTAAAGATTTCCTCGGCTCGGATATTCGCATCCTCCAGCGGTGTCCTGGCTGCAGGATAATTAAATTGACAGGAGGTGCTTTAGATGCTTTCTCAGGAAAAAAAGCAGGAAATTATCGAAGAATTTCAGCGGGATGAAAATGATACCGGTTCACCTGAGGTTCAAATTGCCATTCTAACTGCCAGAATTGGTGAACTGACCGACCATCTGAAAAAACATAAAGGAGATAATCATTCCCGTCGCGGTCTTTTAAAAATGGTTGGAAAGCGCAAAAGTCTGATTAAATATCTTAAAAACAGCGATGTGGAAAGATATAGAGAGCTGATCGATAGACTTGGCCTTAGAGGTTAGCATATCATCAGGAGCGGGATATATATTGACCCGCTCCTCTCTTTATAAATTTACAGAACTTTTTTTAAAATATCTCAGGCAGACAGCAAAAATTTTGCTTAACAGCAACAGAAGATTTATTAGAATTTAGGAGGTTGATTTATGGAAAAAATCTGGACTAAAGAAATTAATGGCCGGGAGTTAAGGCTGGAAACAGGAAAACTAGCCAGACAGGCAAATGGATCGGTTCTGGCAAAATATGGAGATACAACAATTCTGGTAACCGCCACCATGTCAGATCCCAGGGAAGGCGTTGATTTTCTTCCCCTGATGGTCAATTATGAAGAAAGAGTATATGCCATCGGTAAAATACCAGGCAGCGTAACAAGGAGGGAAGGCCGTCCCCGGGACCGGGCAACACTTTTTGCCCGCCTGATCGATCGTCCCCTGAGACCTCTCTTTCCTGAGGGCTTTCGTCATGACATTCAAGTTATTGCCACGGTATTATCGGTTGATGATGACTGCGATCCCGAAATGGTGGCCATGAACGGAGCCTCTGCTGCTCTAACTATTTCCGATATTCCCTTTGACGGTCCAATTGCCGGAGTTAAAGTTGGCCTGGTCGATGATGAGCTGGTAATTAATCCCTCAGAAGAAGACTGTGAAGAATCCCGGCTGGATTTGATGATAGCCGGAACAAAAGATGCCGTCTTGATGGTAGAGGCAGGCGCTGATCAGGTTTCAGAGGAAACCATGCTGGATGCCATTGAGCTTGCCCACGAGAAAATTAAGGAACTTGTTGAGCTTCAGGAAGGTATGCGAGAAGAAATTGGACTTGAGAAGATGGAGTACACTCCCGAAGAGCTTCCTCAGAATAAGAAAAAACTGGTCAAAGATAAATGTTATGACAGCATGCAGGAAGCTGTATTTGTTAAGGAAAAACTGGCCAGGGAAGAGGCCATGGACCTGGTAAAACAAGAAATAATGGCCGAACTCGAGACAGAACTTCCTGAAGATGAATTTCAGGAACTATCAGGACTGCTGAAAAAGGAAATTGACAGCGTCAGTAAAGATATTATCAGGTCAGAAATTGTTGAAAATAACCGCCGTCCTGACGGGCGGAAAACAGATGAAATTAGAGATATTTCCTGTGAGGTTGCCTCAATTCCCAGGGTTCATGGTTCCGGGCTCTTTACCAGGGGAGAAACCCAGACTATAACCATTCTAACTCTGGGTGCCACCAGCGACGAGCAGACGCTCTTCGGCCTGGGTGAAGATGAAAAGAAATCCTTCATGCATCATTATAATTTTACTCCCTACAGTGTCGGGGAAACCTGGCCGCTGCGGGGACCCGGTCGTCGGGAGATTGGCCATGGCCACTTGGGAGAAAGGGCTCTCAGGCAGGTGCTTCCCCCTGAAGAAGAATTCCCCTATACCATCAGACTGGTTTCTGAAATTCTGGAATCCAATGGTTCAACATCTCAGGCCAGCATCTGCGGCAGCAGTCTGGCCTTAATGGATGGAGGAGTCCCCATTCAGAAGCCGGTGGCTGGCATTGCCATGGGCCTGATAAAGGAGCAGGATAAAATTGCCATCCTTTCTGACATTCAGGGAATTGAAGATCATAATGGTGACATGGATTTCAAGGTGGCCGGAACAGAGGATGGTATAACTGCCCTCCAGATGGATATTAAGGTCAGCGGTATATCTAAAAAAATAATGGCCAGAGCCCTGGAGCAGGCCCGTAAGGGCAGGCTGCATATACTTCAGGAAATGAGCAAAGCTATTGCTGAACCCCGTCCCGAACTTTCTCCCAACGCTCCTTCCATGCAAACCATGAAGATAGATACCGATAAAATCAGGTATGTTATCGGCCCGGGTGGTAAGATGATTAACAAAATCATTGATGAAACCGGAGCCCAGATAGATATTGAAGATGATGGCACCATTTATATTCTCTCCGATGATCAGGAAGGGGGAGAAAGAGCCCGGGAAATGATAGAAGAGCTGACCAAGGATGTCGAAGTAGGCGAAATTTACAATGCTACGGTCAAGAAAATTATGAATTTCGGCGCCTTTGCTGAAATTGTACCGGGTAAAGAAGGCCTGATTCACATCTCAGAACTGGCTGATTATCATGTTGACAAGGTTGAAGACATTGTCAGTGTGGGAGATAAGGTCGCGGTTAAACTGATTGAAATTGATAATCAGGACAGGCTCAATCTTTCCCGAATTAAGGCCATTAAAGAGCTGGAGAAAAAGGGAAAATCCCAAAAAACAGAATAGAGATTATAAAAAAGACAACTGATCGTCTATTTGTTCTCCAGGATTGGTTTGGTTTTAGATTAGAAATGATTATAAGCATAAACTGGCTGAAATGCTGGTTTATGCTTTTCATATTAATATATCCCGTAATCTAGGAAGTGAACATATGAGACTGGGCAAGCATGTTTCCATAGCAGGTGGAATTGATAAAGCCCTGGACAGGGCTGTTGAAATCGGCTGCAATGCCGTACAGATCTTTGCCAGCAATCCCAGAAGCTGGAAGGCTAAAGACCTGGATTTCGATACGGTAAAAAGCTTTATTACTGGCCGAAATGAACTTAATATTGATCCCGTGGTGGTTCATGCCATCTATCTAATTAATATTGCTTCCCCCGGGGAAGAAGTGAGAAAAAAATCCCTTCAGGCCCTGAAAACTGACTACAGGAGATCGGTTAAAATTGGGGCTGATTTCCTGGTATTTCATCCCGGCAGCCATACCGGTTCCGGGATTGAGAGCGGAATTAAAAGAATAGCAGCCGGCATTAATGAGGTGCTGGCTGAAATCCCGGGCAGCACCTGGCTTCTGCTGGAAAATGTTGCCGGAGCCGGAACCCAGCTGGGAGCCAGTTTTGCTGAACTAAACACTATTATTAAGCAGCTGGAGGAGCCGGAACGGGTGGGTGTCTGTCTTGACACCTGTCACAGTTACTCTGCCGGATACAATCTTACCGGGAAGGAAGGACTGGATAGATTGCTGGCTGAATTTGCGGAAGCAGGGCCCGGACTGGATAAGCTTAAAATACTTCATATCAATGATTCTCTCTACGAGCTGGGCAGCAATAAGGATGAACATGCCCATATAGGAGAAGGGAAAATTGGCCGGGAGGGTTTTTATCAAATTGTGAATAGAAAAGAATTTAAAAATCTACCCCTGATTCTGGAAACACCCTGGTTCGATGATAGAGATGATGACCCTGATGTTGATCTGATAAAATCTCTGCGGCAGGAGGAAAAGATTTAAATTGAACTCCAGAGAGGAACTTTTTACTTCAGAAACAAGAGAATATCTCCGGGAATGTATCACCCGGGCCCGGGAACAGGAAGTTTTTTTCCTGGGCAGTTATGATTTTGCCGGCCAGAGACTCAATAATATTCGGGTAGCAGCACGGGGTAATGAATCAATGGCCCCGGCTATTGTTAATAATTTAAAACCGGGAGACTGTGTTATCCATAATCATCCCTCCGGGGATCTGCGGCCTTCTGCTGCTGATATCAGGCTGGCCTCCCGGCTGGGGAACAGGGGTATTGGCTTTATTATTATTAATAACACTGCTTCGGAAATATATACTGTGGTGGAGCCGGAACAGGCCAATTCCTTTGAACCTCTGCCCGAACAGGAAATTGTTAAAATCTTAAGTTCCGGAGGCAGCCTCTCCCGGGTCATGGAGAATTTTACCGAAAGAAAGGAACAGCTTCAGGTGCTGAGGCGAATAATCACTGCCTTCAATGAAAATGATACTGTCCTGATTGAAGCCGGCACCGGCATCGGGAAATCCTTTGCTTATCTTCTTCCCGCACTTTTCTGGAGTAAAATAAATTCCGGCCCGGTGGTTATCTCTACCAACACCATTAATCTTCAGCAGCAGCTGATAGAAAAGGACCTGCTCACTCTGCAGAGGGCACTCTCCTTTGATTTTGCCGCCGCTCTGGTTAAAGGGAGAAACAATTATCTCTGCAGAAGAAAGCTGAATAATGTTCTTAACCAGAAGGATAAACTTATCGATGAAAACAGAGGTTTCTTCAGGGTAGCGGAGTATCTTCAGGATCAGGTCAACTCGGAAAATTTTGCCGGAGTTAAAAGTGATATTTCCTTTACCATCAACTCAGATTACTGGCAGGAAGTCTGCTCGGAAAGTGATCTCTGTCTTAACAATTACTGTCCCTATTTTTCCAGCTGTTACTTTCACCAGGATAGAAAAGAGATTCACCAGAGCGACATCCTGATTGTCAATCATCATCTCCTGCTGGCTGATGCTGTCCTGAAAAATAACCGCTACAGTGTCCTGCCGGATTACCAGAAGCTGATAATAGATGAATCCCATAATCTTCCTGAAGTAGCAACCCAGATCAGCGGTTTGGATTTTTATTCCCCCTCCTTAATAAAAACGGTTGAACGCCTGAAAAATTCTCCTAATTCTCCGCTGGTACGGGTTAGAAATAACAACTATGAAATCAACTTGTCTCACCGTCCTCAGATTTTAGAACTGTTGGATCAGAAAATCTGGCCCCTGCTGCAGCAGATTATCGAGGCAGCAAAAAATTATCAGCAGGAACTGAAGGATTTATGGCAGCAGGATCGGGAAACAAAAATAAGACTGGAGGAGGATACCTTTGCCCGGGATGAATTGTTGACCTGGCAGGAAAGCGGAGAAAATCTTCTCAATTTGCTTGCTTCCCTGAAAACCTGTCTCCAGGATACCGCTGAACTGCTTCAGACTAATGAAAAGAATGGCAGTGAAGCCGCAGAAGAGCAACCCTCTTTTGAAATCAGAGGGGTGCTTTCCAGAATTCTGGAGTTTGGCGAAGCTTTGAATTTAAATCTTAATTTTGAAGATCACCTCAGCAATTATGTTTTCTGGCTGGAAAGCTCAAAAATTTACAATAATAATGTGATACAAAAAAACGGTATGCTGGAGATAGCAGATTTTCTTGAGGAGGTTCTCTTTTCCCGGCTCACAACCTCTGTTCTGACCTCAGCCACTCTGGCGATTGACGGCAGTTTTTCCTATTACCAGCAGAGGCTGGGGCTTTCCCGTTCCGATAGCCTGCTGGTAAAATCACCCTTTGACTATGCCTCCCAGGTAAAAATTTATGTCCCCCGTCAGATTCCTGCGGCGATGGCTGAAGATTTTATTCCTGAAATTAAAGAAAAACTAGAAAAATATCTGGCCAGCAGACAGGGCTCCGCTCTGTTATTATTTACCTCCTACTCGATGCTTAGAGAAGTAAAAGAGGAAATTCAGCCCGGTCTGCAGAAGAGGGGCTATCAGATTTTAGCCCAGGGGGAAGAGCCCCGCAATAGAATTTTGAATAAACTTCGCCAGCAGCAGGGTACCATTCTGCTGGGAACCAGCAGCTTCTGGGAGGGCATTGATGTTCCGGGAGAAGCGCTCTCCAGTCTTATCATTATGAAACTGCCCTTTGCTGTGCCCTCCGACCCCCTGATAGCAGCTCGCTCTGAACTGATTGCCGCCAGGGGACAGAACCCCTTCTGGCAGGAAACGCTGCCCCAGGCTGTGATAAAATTCAAGCAGGGTTTTGGCAGATTAATTAGGGATAAACATGACCGGGGAGAGGTTTTGATCCTTGATAGAAGGTTATGGACAAAATCCTACGGCAGAACCTTTATTAACTCCCTGCCCGAGGGCTGTCAGGTTCAGGACAGCTGGCCGGAGCTTAATTAAAATAGATCTTTTGAAGGAATTTAGCTTTTTATGAAGAATCTATTCAACAGATTTAAATATTTAATCCAGTAGCCTCAAGTATTTATTTGAGTATTTACATTTAAGGCAAATGTCAATGGTAAATGTCTTGTTTCAAATTATGAGTATTTTAATTAATTGAAATTGTATTCTGAGAGAAAATTTTAAGTTTCCGTGATTTTAATTTTTCAGGAGGTAATTTCCCAATGAATCCGAGAAGGTTACTTAAAAAACATAATACTGCAATTTTATTGGCCCTGATTTTTCTTCTTTTCATAACTCCATCAGCTTTATCTGCAGATTTTCAGCTGATCTATGTTGTTCAGCGGGGAGATTCTCTTTCAGAAATAGCTTCCAGTTATAACATTTCCCTTGACAAACTTATAAAGATTAATAATATATCCAATTTTCATAGCATCAGGGCAGGGGATGAGCTTAAAATACCCGCTAATGAAGCGGAAATCCCGGACAGGGATTTTAATCAGAGATTATTCAACCGGAGGGAAAATTTCATCCTTGATTCCAGTCAGAATTATGCAGTTAGAATCAATCCTGATCAGGAGACTCCGGAAATAGACGATATCTCCGATGCTGAGCTTATCAGCTATCATGTTTCCTACGGTGATACTCTCTATGATATAGCCCGTGATTTTAATACCTCCATCGGTGTTCTGGAAGCTTTAAATGACTTTAACAATGGTGTGCTGCGTGCCGGCCAGGCAATCACAGTTCCCGTTCGCAATTTAAGCCAGCGTCAGGCTCTCTCGCGCTCGATCAGTTCCGAAGAACTTGATCTTCTGGCCAGAGCTATTTATGGGGAGTCCCGCGGAGAGCCCTATACCGGACAGGTAGCCGTGGGAGCCGTTATTATCAATCGTGTTCTATCCCCTGATTTTCCAGGCAGCATAGAAGGTGTAATTTATCAGTCAGGCCAGTTTTCTCCGGTTGAGGATGGTTCTCTTTATTTAGAACCGGATAATAATGCCCGGAGTGCTGCCCGGGATGCCTTAAGCGGGGAAGATCCTTCCGGTGGCGCCCTGTTTTTTTATAATCCTGATAAAGCAACCGACCGGGAATGGGTTACCCGCAGGCAGAAGCTGGTGACAATTGGAAACCATGTTTTTTTGAAATAAACTTAAAATATTTTTCCTGCTTATTTTTCTGATTCAGGTTTATCTGTTCGAATAGGGGAGCTGAAATTTTTGGTTAAAATAAAGATTACCAGGAATGATAAATCCATACCACTTCCAGAATATCAGCACGGAGAAGAGGATGCCGGGCTGGATCTTTTTTCAGTAGAGGATGAAACTCTTTTGCCTGGAGAATATAAACTGGTATCCACCGGCCTGTCTATCGCTATTCCCCCAGGATATGCAGGCTTTGTCTATCCCCGCAGCGGGCTGGCCCTTAATCATGGAGTGACCGTTTTAAATGCTGATGGTGTTATTGATCCCGGTTACCGCGGGGATATCGGTGTTATTTTAATTAATCATGGCACCGGATCCTTTCAGATTCAGCGGGGAGACAGGATTGCCCAGTTAATTGTTCAGCAGGTGGCGAGAGTCTGCTGGCAAGAAGTTGAAAATCTTAAATCCACAGAAAGAGGGGCCGGAGGTTTTGGTCATACCGGAATACAATAAATTTTATCGGGTAATGTCAAAGGACCTATGAAAAACCGGACCAGGGAGGGCTAATTCATGAAGCATAAAACAATGGAGTTTGAAGAAGATACCTTAAATCTGCTGGATCAGCGCAAGCTGCCTGAAAAAGTTGAATATTATCGGGCTGAAAACTACGAACAGATTATAGAGGCAATTTCAAAAATGGTTGTCAGGGGCGCCCCTGCCATAGGAGCAACCGGGGCCTATGGGGTTTATCTGGCTGTTCTGGAATTTCAGGATCTCAGCTCCAGTGAACTTATGGCTCAGGTAGAATCTGCAGTTAAAGAAATAAATCAGGCCCGTCCTACGGCTGTAAATTTAACCTGGGCAACCGGTAAAATGTTGAAGCTTTTGAGGTCCAGCAGATATAAAGACCGCAAATCCCTGTTAAGAATTTTAGAAAGAGAAGCAAATAATATTGCCCGCCAGGACATCGAAACTAACAAGGAACTGGCTTCCTACGGCGAAAAAGTAATTCCGCAAAATTCCAATGTTCTAACCCACTGCAATACTGGCGCTCTGGCCACAGTGGATTATGGCACGGCGCTGGGGGTTATCAGAGAGGCTGTTCGCAAAAATAAAAATATCCATGTCTATGCCACCGAAACCCGTCCCCGTCTTCAGGGGGCCCGGCTGACAGCCTTTGAGCTGGTTGAGGAAAATATTCCTGCCACCCTGATTGTTGACAGCGCAGCGGGATTTCTGATGCAGCAGGATAAAATAGATGTTGTGGTTGTAGGTGCTGACAGGATAGCAGCAAATGGAGATACCGCTAACAAGATTGGCACCTATACTCTGTCAGAACTTGCCCGCATTCATAATATTCCCTTTTATATTGCCGCACCCCGCTCAACCATTGATTATCAGATTCAGATGGGCTCGGCAATCGCTATCGAAGAGAGGGGTCCGGAAGAAATAAGGAAGATTGGAAAAGAGAGAATAGCTCCTGAGGGAATTAATGTATACAATCCGGCCTTTGATATAACCCCGGCTGAAAATATAACCGGAATAATCACGGAGGCAGGAATAGTTGACCCTCCCTTCAGTGTGAGGCTGGCAGAAATCCGTAAAAATTAATGAGTGTTTATCCCCTTTTTGATCCTGTTTTGCTCTAAAAGGCATAAGCTGCAAATTTTTTTTAAATAAAACTGAATTATCCAAGGAGGTAATGCTAATGGCTGTTAGAAAAGAAGACGAAGTTTATAGCTGTGGAGTCTGCGGTAATGTGGTTAAGGTTCTGGAAGTTGGGGGAGGAGAACTGATCTGCTGTAATCAGCCCATGAATCTGGAAGAAGAATAGTTCTTTTCCTGCTCTGTTCCTCGCCGGGGGCAGAGCATATTTTTTATCCTGTACCCTGGAAATAGGCCCATTTATTTTCATGTCTTGTTGTGTCTTTATAAGAGCATAAGGGTTTACCTTAGAAAATATGCTGTAATATTTTCATTATTGTTGTGCTCCGAAGGGGCATGAGGGTTTACCTGGATATTAAATATTTTTTAGAGATTTATCTGATAGCTGACAGCGATTTTTTACATACTGAAGCAAGGTTCAAATCACTGATGGTGGATTATTCAAGTTGACAGAGATAATGGCAATGTATACAGGAAAAACCGGGATGAAATTGAGGAGGATAAAGATGAAGGATCTACTGGGTGAATCTGAACAGTTGATTGAGCTATATAACGAACATTCTCGCACTGTTCGCTCCTGCCTTAAATGTTATGTTAAGGCCATGAAGCAGTATATTTCTGAAGGTTTTACTGAAGAAGTCTCAGAAATGAGAGATGATGTTAAGAAACTGGAGACTGAAGCCGATGAAGTTAGAAGAAAAATCGTCAGACTCTTAATTGAAAAGAGATTTTTAATACCCAACACCAGACGGGATTTTTTGAATCTGCTGAAATTTACCGATAAGGTTGCCGATTATTCCGAAAGCTCTCTGGATTATGTTGTGCTGCAGTCGATGGACATTACCGAAGTTGGCCAGCAAAAACTTCAGGAGATTCTTGAAATTACAGAGAGTCAGTTTGAAAAACTGGAAAAGGCCATCGGCTATGTTTTTGATGACAATCAAAAAGCTTTTGATCTGGTTAATGAGATTGGTTTGCTGGAATCCGAGATTGATAATCTGGAAAGGGAATTAATTGACAGGCTTTCCCATCGAGATGATTTGAGTTTTGGCCTGAAATCTCTTTATCGTGATTATCTAACCATGATGGCCAATATTTCCGATATAATTGAAGATGCTGCCGATGAAATTGAGCTGATCATCGCCCTTAAAAGATTATAAATGCTGGAGTGATTTTCATGGCAAAAAATTATATTCTGGCAATAGATCAGGGAACCACCAGCACCAGGGCCATGATCTTCAACCGGGAAGGTCAGGTTGTGGGAAAAGCCCGGCAGGAATTACGCCAGATTTATCCCCGCTCGGGCTGGGTTGAGCATAATCCCGAAGATATCTGGAATTCCACCAGAGAGGTAATGGCTTCAGCTATTAAGGAAGCCAAAATTGAAATTAAGCAGATAGCCGGTATCGGTATCACCAACCAGCGGGAAACCGCTGTCATCTGGGACAAAAAGACCTCGGAGCCCATTTATAATGCCATTGTCTGGCAGTGCCGCAGAACAGCAGATATCTGTCAGGAGTTAAAGCAGCAGGGTTATCAGGAAATCTTTCAGCAGAAAACAGGGCTGGTTCTCGACCCCTATTTTTCGGGGACCAAAATCAAATGGCTGCTGGACAATGTAGCGAGAGCCAGGGAAAGGGCCCGTAAGGGAGAGCTTTTATTTGGCACCATCGACAGCTGGCTGATCTGGAAGCTCAGCGGGGGCAGCTGCCATATTACCGATTATACCAATGCTTCCCGGACCCTGCTCTTTAACATCCATGAGCTTGTGTGGGATCAGGAACTGCTTGATATCCTGGAAGTTCCCCGGGAGTTGCTGCCTGAAGTGCGCTCCAGCAGTGAGGTCTATACCAGCACCCGGGACAGCCTTTTTCAGGGAGAAAATATCCCAGTGGCCGGGATTGCCGGCGACCAGCAGGCTGCCACCTTTGCCCAGGCCTGCTTCAAAAAAGGCATGACCAAGACAACCTACGGCACCGGAGCCTTTATGCTGATGAATACCGGCCATAAGCCCTATATTTCCAGCAATGGCCTCCTGACCACCATCGCCTGGGGCATGGCAGATGAAATTACCTATGCCCTGGAGGGCAGTATTTTCAATGCTGGCTCGGCCATTCAGTGGCTGAGGGATGAGCTGAACCTGATTGAAGATGCCGCTGATTCTGATTATTTTGCCCGAAAAGTTGAAGATACCAACGGAGTTTATGTCGTGCCGGCCTTTACCGGTTTGGGAGCACCCCACTGGAATCCTGAAGCCCGGGGAACAATAGTCGGCATCACCCGGGCCACCACCAAAAATCACATCATCAGGGCCACTCTGGAATCGATTGCCTATCAGAGTTATGACCTCTTTCAGGCTATGAGCGATGATGCCGGGATTGAGCTTAAAGAAGTCCGGGTCGATGGAGGAGCTGCCAATAACAATTTTCTGCTGCAGTTTTTGGCCGGTATAAGCGGCAGCAGAGTTCAGCGGCCGATCAATACCGAAACAACAGCAGCGGGCTCGGCTTTTCTGGCCGGTCTGGCAGTCGACTTCTGGAACAGCAGGAAAGAAATTGAAAATATCCGCCGGGTTGATGTAGTCTTTCAGCCCGATATGGCAGAAAAGACCAGGCAGGAGCTCTACCGGGGCTGGACCAGAGCGATAAAAACCGTGTTAGACTGGACCAATTCCGGAAGTTAACTTTTACAGAAAATACTTGATTAAATCCTGCCGTTGCTATATAATATAATTAAGTTAAATATTTGATGGTTGAGAAAATAGAGAGAACCATTTCCTGCTCGGGGTGAACTATGTCCGGAGCAGGGGTGGTTCTCTTTTTTCTATTCTAAGGGAGGGGTTTGATGAAAGCAGAATATGATGTAATAATAATCGGCGGGGGAGTGGTCGGGACAGCCATTGCCAGGGAGTTAAGCCGCTATCAGCTTAAAATATGTCTGCTGGAGAAGGATGCAGATGTGGCTACCGGCACCTCCAAGGCCAATTCCGGCATCATTCACGCCGGTTATAACGCCGCTAAAGAAACCCTGAAAAGCAGGCTCAATATTGAATCCAATCCCCAGTTCGACCGGATAGCCAGGGATCTCAAGGTGCCCTTTCAGCGGATTGGCTCGCTGGTGGTGGCCTTTGCCAAAGAGGATATCAGCAGACTTAAAAAAGAAAAACAGGTCGGACTGGATAAGGGGATTACCGGACTGGAAATCCTGAACCAGGAGGAGCTCCGGCAGAAGGAGCCGGAAATCCATCCTGAGGCCCGGGCTGCTCTCTTGGCGCCCACCGCCGGAATTATTTCCCCCTACCTGCTGACCATTGCCCAGGCCGAAAACGCTGTTAAAAACGGCGCGGAGATCCGGCTTAAGTCCGAAGCTGTCGATATTAAATGCAAGTCCGGAGCGGTTTCAGCTGTCGTCACCCGGGATGGCAGCGAGCTCAACTCCCGGGTGATGATCAATGCTGCCGGTTTATATGCCGATGAAATTGCCGCCCTGGTGGGAGAAAACTATGAAATAACTCCCCGCAAGGGAGAATATAATCTCTTTGATAAGGAATACGGTGATCTGGTTAACCATGTTATCTTCCCCATGCCCAGCGAGGAGTCTAAGGGCATTTTAATCACCCCCACCGTCGAGGGCAATCTGCTGCTGGGCCCCAACTCCAATCCCGTGGAGGATAAAGAGGATCTGGCGGTTACCCGGGATGGCCTGGAGGAGATCTGGGAAGGAGGCAGATCACTCTATCCCGACCTGCCGGCCGATGGGGTAATAGCCTCCTTTGCCGGCTTAAGAGCCTCTTTGCCCGGTGATGACTTTAAAATTGAGGCTCTGGAGGAGCCGGTCGGTTTTATCGATGTGGCCGGGATTCAGTCCCCCGGACTTTCCTCTGCTCCGGCAATTGCCACCATGGTCCGGGATATTCTGGCTGATATTGCTCCCGCTCTGCCGGAAAAATTAGCCCTCCGGGAAGCAGATTTTGATCCGGAGTTAAAGAAACTGCCCAGCTTTCAGGACTATAAGGAGAGACTAAATAAATGGCAGGATATTTTCCTGCAAAACCCGGACTACGGCGAGATTATCTGCCGCTGTGAGCATGTTACCCGGGGTGAGATAGTGGCCGAGCTTAAAAAGGAATTCACCTCTGCTACTCTAAATGGTATCAAGCGACGGACCAGAGCGGGAGGCGGTAGATGTCAGGGAGGCTTTTGCGGTCCCCGGATAGCCGAGATAATTGCCGAAAAGCTGGGGATTTCTCCTCTGGAAGTGACCAAAAGCGGCCCGGGATCTGAAATACTCTGGGCCCGGGTTAAGGATGTTAAACCGGATCGCGATCTTGTTTATGGGTTGGGTGATAATAAATGATGAGAGAACATCAACTGGTAATCATTGGAGCCGGACCGGCCGGCCTGGCCGCTGCTCTGGAAGCTGAGAAAGCAGGCATAGAAGATATTGTCCTGCTGGAGCGAGATGAGTACCTGGGAGGAATCCTGCAGCAGTGCATCCACAATGGCTTTGGGCTGGATTATTTTGGAGAAGAATTAACCGGCCCGGAATATGCCGAGAGATTTATCGACGATGTTCGGGAAAGCAGTGTTAAAATCAGGCTCAAAACCATGGTGCTCAATATCTCCTCTGATAAGAAAATTATCGCCATCAATGAAGAGGAAGGCATGATTTTTCTTAAAGCCCAGGCCATAATTTTAGCCATGGGCTGCCGGGAGAGGACCAGGGAAGCCATTAAAATACCCGGTACCCGGCCGGCCGGGATTTTAACTGCCGGCACCGCCCAGCGCTTTATCAATATTGAAGGCTATCTCCCGGGCAAAGAGGTGGTCATACTGGGTTCCGGCGACATAGGTCTGATAATGGCCCGGAGAATGGCCCTGGAGGGAGCAAAGGTCAAGGGCGTGCTGGAGATAATGCCCTATTCCTCCGGGCTTGTGAGAAACAAAGTTCAGTGTCTCGATGATTTTGGGATACCCCTCAAACTTCAACACACTGTTGATTATATATATGGAAAACAGAGGCTGGAGGCGGTGGATCTGATCCAGGTCGATGATAATTTCAACCGCCTTCCCGAAACCAGAGAAAGGATCGAATGCGACACCCTGCTGCTTTCGGTTGGTCTGATTCCGGAAAATGAACTAAGCCGGGATATGGGCCTCAAGCTGGCCCCCGGTTCAGGAGGCCCGCTTGTCAATGAGCTCAGGGAGACCGAAATTCCCGGAGTCTATGCCTGCGGTAATGTGCTTCAGGTCCATGATCTGGTTGATTATGTCAGTGAGGAGGCCGAGGTTGCCGCCCGGGGCGCTGCCAATTTTATCAGGGATAGCCTTAAAAAGCGGGAAAAGGAAATTATCATTGAACCCGGCAGTGGCATTAATTTCGTCATTCCCCATAAAATCAGCTATCAGGATGAGAGCCGCAAGCTTATCAGACACTTCCTCCGGGTTGATGAACCCCGGGAGAACATCAAGATTGTTATCAGGGATGAGGCCGGCAGCCGGATTGCCAGCTTCGGCAGAGAAATAGTGACTCCGGGAGAGATGGAAACGGTGAAGCTGCCCGAAACTTTAATTTCCGAAGGGACCGACAGGCTGAACTTTTCAATTGAGGCAGAAGGGGTTGAGGAAAATGGAAAACAATGATATTAACGAAAATACCATTGTCTGTGTCAACTGCCCCCGGGGCTGCCGGGTTAGGGTTCAGTCTCAAAATGGTGAGATAACAAATATTACCGGTTATCAGTGTGACCTGGGAATAGATTATGCTAAAGAAGAATTTAAGAACCCCACCCGGATTCTGCCCACCACCGTCCGGGTTAAAGGAGGCGAGCTCGAGCTGGTTCCGGTGAAAACCGCCCGTCCTATCCCCAAATCCCGCATCGGCGAGGCCATGCGGGAGCTTGCCGGGGTCAAGGTTCAGGCTCCGGTCAAAAGAGGTGAGGTTGTGGTCGAAGATATCGCCGGCACCGGAATTGAAGTGGTTGCCACCAGGTCAATTGCTCTTTCTCAGGATCAGGATAACACCGGAAAGAAAAAGGAAACCAGTTAGGACAGGAACCTGATTTCTGATTTCAAATGCAGTTTTATTGGAAAACATCATCTATAATTTTCTAACTGCTTAAATTGATGGTTTTAATATAACTGTCTTAAATCGAGTGAATTTTTCACTCGATTTTTTCTTTATTATTTGATAAAATGAGAGGGAATAGATAAAATAAGAAGGAATAAAGAGACGGCAAAAATTACAGCAGGAGGGAAAAGCAGATGAACTATTTTGAACGGACTAAAATAGATGACATAGTTTATGATAATATTGCTGATTATCAGGATGTTCTGGTTATGGGCTGGGTCAGAACCATGCGGGTTACCAAGAATATTGCCTTTATTGAACTGAATGACGGCAGCACCGTACATAATCTCCAGATTGTAGTTCTTAATCCCGATGAGTTTCCCCTGGATAAAATTAATAATGGCGCCAGTATCAAGGTCAGGGGCTATCTGGAAAAGGTAGAGGGCCGGGAGCAGTCCATTGAAATGAAGGCCGAGGAGATAGAGGTGGTGGGAGAAGCCCCTACGGATTATGTTTTACAAAAAAAACGCCACACCTTTGAATTTTTGCGGGAGATAGCCCATCTCCGCCCCAGGACCAGCACCCTGGGTGTGGTCAATAGATTTCGCAGCAAGATGTCCTATGCTGTTCATAAATTTTTCCAGGAAAGAAACTTTCACTATATCCACGCTCCGATCATTACCACAGGAGATGCCGAAGGTGCAGGGGAGATGTTTCGGGTAACCACCTTTGACCCCGCTGACCCGCCCCGCCGGGACTCCGGAAAAATTGATTTTTCCCGGGATTTTTTCGGTCAAGAAACCGGCCTGACAGTCAGCGGTCAGCTTCAGGCTGAACTTTTGGCCTGTGCCCTGGGGGATGTTTATACCTTTGGTCCCACCTTCCGGGCCGAAAATTCCAATACCTCCCGCCATGCTTCCGAGTTCTGGATGATCGAGCCCGAAATGGCCTTCTGTGATCTTGATGAGATGAATGTTTTAATTGAAGATTTTATTAAATATCTTTTTCAGTTTGCCCTGGAGGAAGCTGAAGAAGAGATGAAGTTTTTCAATGACAGGATTGATGAGGATCGGATAGAGGTTTTAAAAAGTATTATCGAGTCAGATTTTGCCCATGTCAGTTATACAGAG
Source organism: Halanaerobiaceae bacterium (assembly GCA_003554685.1). Classification (GTDB taxonomy): domain Bacteria; phylum Bacillota; class Halanaerobiia; order Halanaerobiales; family Halarsenatibacteraceae; genus T1SED10-84. Next base: position 2,305 of record PWHA01000324.1, on the reverse strand, counting down.
GCCATTGATATTCTTAAAGAAAGTGAAGAAGATTTCGAGTTTCCGGTGGAATGGGGAGAAGATCTGCAGTCTGAACACGAGAGATATTTAACCGAGCAGCACTTTAAGAGACCGGTTATGGTAACCGATTATCCCAAGAAAATTAAAGCTTTTTATATGCGGGTAAACGAAGATGATAAAACTGTCCGGGCTGTTGACTGCCTGGTGCCGGAGGTAGGAGAAATAATTGGAGGCAGCCAGCGGGAAGAGCGGCTGGAAGTCCTGGAAAGAAGAATGCAGGAAGAAAACATGGATCTGGAAAAGTACGACTGGTTTCTAGATATCAGGAGATACGGTACCGTTCCCCATTCCGGGTTTGGCCTGGGTTTTGAAAGAATTCTGATGTATCTTTCCGGCATGGGAAATATCAGGGATATTATTCCCTTCCCCCGCACTCCCGGGAATGCCATGTTTTAATCCTGAACCTTTTCTAACTGTCAAAGATAGTCATTTGCTAAATAGTTAATAGCTATCTGCCAATCTGATTTTTCAGGATCGGGCCTCCCTGACTGCTTTATTCCGGGGCCCGGTCTTTTTTAGTTTCTCTTAATCCCCGGCAATATTTTTCTCCGGGGTTAATTTTTTTATTCTCTCCAGATAATCTTCCATCTTAAATTTCCTCTCAAGCCCCCTGCGGTTCATATATCTGACCTTACCATAAATTGGCCTCTCCTGCCAGGCCCTGTCGTGTTTGCCAAAGCACCAGGCAACTCCAGCATAACTGTTGGGATCCCTGCCATCCAGAGCATACCTGTTATTGAGATATAAAGCTGTGGTAAAAGCCACCTCCGGTCCGGCTGACCATTCCAGAATTTTTTTACCCCAGTACATCCTCATGTAGTTATGCATATTGCCGGTATAGATCAGCTCCAGCTGAGCAGCATTCCAGTATTTATCATGGGTCTCAGCTTGTTCAAATTCTTCAGGGGAATAGTCGTAATCTCTCTCATCCTGGCTGTGCTCCTTTAAGGTGGTTGTTGCCCATTCCGGCAGACAGTCAGGAAATTTATTATAATCATGATTATAATAAATAAAATTATGACTGAGCTCCCGGCGGACAATTAGCTCTTCCAGAAATTCCTCTTTAACCTCCTGCCGGGAGCTGCTGTTAATCACTTCCAGAGCAATTTCCCGGGGAGAGATGTTGCCAAAATGAAGATAGGGGCTCAGACCGGACTGAATATTGAGATCCGGATCATTGCTCTTATCATACTGCTTCAAACCTTTGCTTGTAAAACTCTCCAGCTGCTTTTTAGCAGCTGCATAACCCCCTTTAATAGATACCCTTAATTCTGGAGTCACTGCAGGTATGTTTAAAGATGCCAGAAATTTATCCCTGCAGGAAAAATTATCTGGTATCCTGGTATATTTTTTTCCGCTGTGATTCAGCTCAGGAAATTCCCATATTTTCAGAAATTTATCTCTGAAAGAATTAATTTTCTTCCGGATGGTATAGGCGGCATATTCCTCTTTTTGAGATGCTGTTTCCACTGGAACTACAGTATTGCTGGCAATCTCTATGACTGCTGTTCTGGCAATTTCCCCCAGTTCTTTTCTCCAGTTTCTCGGCTCCTGTAAAAAACCCTGATCTGTGAGTATCAGGCTAGCTTTTTCAGAAATCCTTTTAAAAAATTCATTTCTCTTCCCGACCTCCACCTGTACGGCAGCTCCAGCGGCCTGTAATTCTTCGAGAGTTTCCCTGATTCCCTCATACATGAAATTAAAATGCCTGAAATTTGACCCGGGATAATCGGGCATAAAAAGAAAGGCCACAACCAGAGGTTTGTCCAGCCTGTTGGCCAGTTTCCCTGCCAGAGATAGAGCTTTATTATCACTCACCCTCTGGGAGCCCTGCAGCCAGTAGAGCATATAATCTTTATCGCTGTTAACGGGATTGGAATTAAGACAGCTGTAGTGCTCGCCGGAAATATCAAGCTCCCCCAGCAAATTTTCAGTTGAAATATTTTTAATGGTTGCCATCCGCTGATTCACCTCTTCTCTGAATTATTTTTAAATTTTCTCACTTCCGGAATATAGTTAGCTCTAAGAGATAAAAACTTATCAAAAGAAGTTAGTTTTTTACTTGCTGTTAAGACAATTACATTATATAATAAATTTGTACATTAAAGTTAAATTTCCTTTATTCTCACTATTAAAAGGAGGTTAAATTAATTATGTTAAATGAAGAAATTCAGGAAAAATTAAATCAACAGGTCAACAATGAATTATATGCTGCTTACATTTACCAGGCCATGGGTGCTCAGTT
>PWHA01000039.1 GCA_003554685.1 Halanaerobiaceae bacterium | reverse complement strand
AGCCCCGGATAATTGCTCCCAGTCACGGACCGGTCTATCAGGATCCGGAATTTATTATGGAATCCTATGATGAATGGGTTAACGGACCGGTGAAACCTGAGGTTGTCGTTCCCTATATTTCCATGCATGGCAGCACCGAGGAACTGGTTAATTATTTTGTCGATAGACTGATAAAGAATAATATTAAGGTTAAGCCCTTTAACCTGCGTGAGGTTGAGCTTGGTCAGCTGGCAATGGCTTTAGTCGATGCTGCTGTAGTGGTGATAGGTTCTCCCACAGTTTTAACCGGACCCCATCCCCTGGTTTCCTATGCTGTTACCCTGGCTAATGCTCTCAGGCCCAAGACTAAGTTTGCTTCCATCATCGGCTCCTGCGGCTGGGGAGGCAACCTGGTCGATGACATACTGGATTCTCTGGATAAACTTGAGGTGGAGGTTTTTGAACCGGTATTATCCAAAGGGCGGGGAGATGAAAGCAACTTTGCTGAAGTAGATAGACTGGTGGAAGATGTTGAAAAGGCCCTGGCAGAACTTTAAGACTGATATTTAGCCAGTGGGCCGGAGGAAAGGAGAGGTAAAATGCAGTCAGCTGAAGTAAACAGAACAGAGGAGATGGTGGAATATCAGGAGGGTTCAATCGTCAGTAAAACCCTGGTGGATAAAGAGACCGGCTCGATAACCCTGTTTGCCTTTGCTGCGGGGCAGAGCCTGAGCGAACACACTGCTCCCTATGAAGCTCTGGTACAGGTGCTTGACGGCAGGGCTGAGATCATTATCGCTGGCCAAAGCTATGAGCTGGAAACCGGGGAATCGATAGTAATGCCGGCCGATGTTCCTCATGCCGTTAAGGCCGAGGAGAGATTTAAAATGATGCTGACTATGATTAAAGATTAAGGTTGGTGCCAGGATTCAAGCAGGTATCAGGTTTGAAAATGTCCGGATAATATCGATATATTCAGGTAAATCTTCATGCCTCCTTGGGTAACAACAATAGACTAAAATATTATGGCGTATTTACAAGGTAAACCCCCATGCCCCCTCTGGGCCACAACAATAGATGAAAATAAAGCTGCGTATTTACGAGGTAAACCTCCATGCTCTTTCGGAGTACAAAAATAGATGAAAATAATGTTGCATATATTCAAGGTAAGCTGAGTTTGATTTATCGGAATCCGGCTTTCAGAAGCTAACCGGCTGAAAAATATTGGATAAAACTGGTTGGAGCAGATCAGCAAAAAATATTGTCTGACAAAACTAACTGGCCTGCCCTTTCGGGCAGGCCTTAAATTTGTCCTGTGTTCTCTGATGAGAAGCGGGTTAATTTTTATCCTTTTCGGACAAATATTATTCCGTTAGAATCCAGCAGCTTTCTTCCCGAAAGCTCAGCCGGATTTTCTCACCTGGCTGGCCTGGAATTCTATCCAGATGGGTTTTGATGGTGATGTTTTCGCAGGAAGTTTCAACTTCCAGATGGGCTTCAACATAACTGCCATAATAGATATAATCAATAATTTTGGCTGTTATATTACCCTCAGGGTTAATCTCAAAGGCATCAGGGCGGATGGCCAGCAAAGTATTGTCACATTCCTGACTGTTCTGACAGACGCATTTGGGAGGAGAGAGACAGACTTCTCCCAGCAGGCAGTGTCCTCTGACTCGGCCATCGTCAGTATCCTTGAGACCGGAAAGTTCAACCAGGTTGGAACGGGAGGCAAACTCGGCCACAAACCTGTTTTTGGGCCGGGAAAAGATCTCCCGGGGAGTGCCGGTTTGTTCAATTTTTCCGGCCCGCATGACTGCCAGTCGATCTGAGAGGGAGAAGGCGTCCTCTCTATCGTGGGAGACTATAATTGCCGGAGTTTTGCTTTTTTGGAGTATTTCTCTGATCTCCCGGCGCATGACTTCTCGCATTCTTTCATCCAGACTGCTGAAGGGCTCATCCATCAGGACCACTGCGGGATTGCGGCTCAGAGCGCGGGAAAGAGCCACCCGCTGCTTCTGTCCTCCCGAGAGCTGATGGGGATACTGGTTGTGATAGCCCTCCAAACCTACCATTTTCAGCAGCTTCTCCACTCTCTCCTGCTGTTCATCCACTGAAAGCTTTTTTTCCAGTCCGAAAATAATGTTCTGTCTGACAGTCAAATGGGGAAAAAGGGCATGGTCCTGAAACATCATACCGACATTGCGTTTTTCCGGTGATTTCATAATACCTCTGCCTGCCACCTTTTCTCCCGAGATATAGATTTCACCCTGGTCCGGACGGATAAAACCGGCAATCATTCGCAGAATGGTAGTCTTTCCGCAGCCGCTAGGTCCCAGCAGGGTGACAATTTCTTCATTTTCCAGGGAAAAGTTGAAATCAGAAACAGCCGGTTTATCCTGGTTGCTGTAGGTTTTTTTGATATTTTTTAGCTCTAAAACAGCCATAAAAGTCCTCCTTTTAAAATCTATCAATCAGTAACTTCAGGGGCAGCAGAGAAACCAGAATTAAAATCAGAGCTGGAAAGGCAGCCTCAGCATAAAAGCCTTCAGAAGCCTGGAGCCAGACCCTGATTGATAGGGTATCAAAACCGGCCGGGCGCAGCATCAAAACTGTGGTAAGTTCCTTCATGCTGCTGACAAAAACCAGGGCACCTCCAGCCAGCACTCCCGGAAGTACCAGCGGTAGAACAACTCTTTTTAGCAGCTTCAAACCGGAAACTCCCATATTGCGGGCAGCATCTTCCAGAGAACCGGCTACCAGCCGGAAATTAGCTTCCCCGGACTGCAGGCTGAGAGGAAGAAACTTGATTATCAGGGCCAGGAGCAGCACCACCAGGGTGCCGTAAAGAGAGGGCAGATAATTGTTGAAGATAAAAATCAACCCCAGGGCCACCACCACACCGGGCAGGATATAGGCAGAAGCTGCCAGATTATTGAGAGTTTCAGTCAGTTTATTGGAATATCTGATCCGGAGATAAACCAGGGGCAGGGAGACTGCCATGGCAATCAGGGCAGCTAGAGCAGAACTCATAATACTGTTAAAGATGAAGGGGAGAATATTCCACTCAACTCCACCCCGGCTGATTCCCTGGAGAAACCAGCGGCTCAACACCCCTACCGGGAGAATTACCCCGGCAGCAAAAACCAGCAGAACCAGCAGAAAGAGAGGCCAGCGCCATTTTCCCAGATCCAGGCGGGGCGGCTGCTGTTTGCTTTCAATCTTATGCTGATAGTGTCCCCGGCGGCGGCTGAGATATTCCAGCATTACCAGAGTTAAAGTTAGTGTTATTAAAACCAGGCTCAGCACGGCCGCACCCTCCCGGTCATAGCGGCCGGTCATCTGAAAATAAATGCTGGTGGCAAAGGTATCATATCTCAGCATTGATACCGCTCCAAAATCAGCCAGAACATAGAGAGCTATCAGATAACCACCTGCTCCCAGGGCCGGGCGCAGCAGCGGCAGTTCCACCCGTCTAAAAATTTCCAGAGCGGAGAGGCCGCAGCTTTTTGACATTTCATGAAGATGAGGGTTTAACCGGCGCAGACTGGAGGAAGTGATCAAAAAAACATAGGGATAGGTGAAAATGGTCATAACCAAAGCAACTCCGGGAAAGCTGTAGATATTTACGGGAAGATTTAAAAATTCCTGCAGCAGTCCCACCGGGCCGAAGGCCATGATGTAGCTTAAAGCCCCAACATAGGTTGGTATAACCAGTGGTATTACCAGCGACCAGCTGAAAAACTGGTGGTAGGGCAGGTTGGTTCTGACCACCAGCCAGGCCAGGGCCAGCCCCAGAATGATTCCGGCCAGAGTTACCACAGCTGTCAGACTCAGGGTACTGCCCAGCAGAGCGGGAATTCTCTGATTTAAAAGCAGCCGCCATCTGCTGATATCAGCATTGATTCCCTGCCAGAGAGAATAGAAAAGAGGCAGAGCGGTAACCAGTGCTGTTGCAGCAGCAATAATCAGCAGCAGAATTGCAGGAGAATTTTCCGGCCAGAGGCCGTACCAGACTGATTTAATTTTATATAGCAAATTTACAAATACCTTTAGTTTCATATTAACCTCTTAGGTTTCAAGTTTTTTCAACCAGGCAGATGAAGAACCGATGATTGAGGAGATTGAGATGCAGAGAATTAACGTATAGCAATAAATAAGATGTAACAATAAATAATATGTGGTGATAAATAAGATGTGACAATAAATAAGATTTGGTGAGAAAAAGATTTGGTGATAAATAAGATGCGGTGATAAATAAGATGCGGTGATAAAAAAGATATCAGGACACTGAGAACAAAATGATATCAGAACACTGAGAACAGGGAAATGAAAATAATTTTCAATTACCGCATAATAATTATAGGTTAAATCTATCAAGTTTGTCAAGTATTCGATCTAGATAAGAAAAGCAGGTTATTAATCAGACTATGAAATTAAGATTAATTAAGCTGGAGTTAATGTTGACAAAAACAGTATGTTTATATATAATTATTGTTGTGGGTTAGATGAAAATCAATTTCAATTAGCTGAGGGTTGTCGGCGGTTTACGATAAGGTCCAGAACGAGAAGGTCCAGGACGAGAAAATTCAAAAAAGAAAGAGGAGTGAGGGGATCAAATCTTTAAAATATTAGGTAAGTTCCGGGAAAGAAACCTTGCAGGGGTAATTTTACTTCTGGTCGGGGTGGTGGTTGCCGGGTTAATGCTGGGTGGCTTTTATCTGCTGTCAGAGACTTCAGCGGCAGAAGCGGAGGAAATAGTGATTTATTCCAGCCGCAGGGAGCAGTTTGTCCGTCCCATTTTACAGCAGTTTGAAGAGGAGACAGGGATAGAGGTGCAGCTCCTGACCGGCCAGGAAGCCCAGTTTAATTTGAGAATTAAGGAGGAGGCCGGCAATCCCAGGGCTGATGTTTTTCTGGCCAATGATGCTGGAGTGATGGAAGATTTGCGCAGGGCAGGAGTTCTCAGAGAAGCTCCTGACCGGGTTCTGGAAACCATTCCCGCTGACAAAAGGGCAGCTGATGGCTCCTGGTTTGGGATCTCAGCCCGCTCCCGGATTTTGATGTATAGCAGGGATCTGCTGTCTGAAGAAGAGGCTCCGGAATCTCTGAAGGATCTGACTGATCCCCGCTTTCAGGGAGAGTTTGCCATAACCAGGCCGGGAAATGGCTCGATGATTTCTCATATGTCCGGATTAAGACTTTATCACGGTGATGACTGGACCCGGGATTTCATTCAGGGATTGATGGCAAATGATCCCCTGATCCTGAGCGGTCATACTGATATTAGAAACGCAGTCGGCCGAGGTGAAGTGAAGCTGGGCCTGGTAAATAACTATTATTATCGCCTGCAGCTGGAGGAAGAGACTCATAACAACGTGGCAGCTGTTTATCCCGATCAGGGGGAAGATGAAATGGGTATTTTTGTTAATGTCGCCGGAGCGGCCCTGATTGAGGGTGGACCCAATCCTGGGGCTGTTGAGGAGCTGATAGATTTTCTCCTGAGAGAAGAGATAATGATTGAATATGCCGAAGTCAGCCGGGAAACACCTCTGATAGCTGACTATCAGGGTTATGAGAAGAGCATTGAGGACTTCAAGCATATGGATATCAGACTGGATGAAATTGGTGATTACTGGCAGGGAACCCTGGAACTGATGGAAGCTGCCGGGTATCATTTCTAAAAAACCGGGAATAAGCTAAAAAATCGGAAATATTCTCCCTCAGCTCTTTGCTAAACAAGATAAAATTGCTATAATGGTATTAACTTATTCATCCTGGAATGTTTTCCGGGATGAATATTTTGGGGAAAGATATCAGAAAAAAGAAAATTTTTGGGAGGAGAGTGGTAGAATGCTGGAAAAAATGCGGGACCTGCTGGATATTGAGGGCCTGGATTATGGTGATGTCAGGTATGAAAATAACAGCTTTGTCACCATCAGCTTTGAAAATGAAGAGCTGAAAAAGCTCAGCAGGACCCGGCGTAAGGGCGGTCATCTGAGGATTTACCAGGGAGGCAGCAAGGGAGTAAGCTCTTTTACCGAGCTGGAGGATGCCCGGCGGGGAATTGAAACACTGCTGGAGGCCGGGAAAATTGCGACAGAACTGAAGAAAGAGAAGGTAAGATTAAAAGAGGCTCCGGTTTATCAGGATCGAACTCTGATTGAGCCGAAAAGTGATCCCAGGAAGGTCAGCCTCCAGGAAAAAAAGGATCTGCTGCAGCAGTATAACGAGCTGGCCCTTAAGCAGGACAGGGTGATCAAGACAGACTTCTCCTATCAGGAGATTTATTCCCGGCGAAATTTTGTCAATCTGGAAGGAACCGAACTGGAATATGATCTGCTGGGCTGTTACATAGGTGGCCGGGTTTATGCCCGGAAAGATGATGTGGTCCAGTCCAAACGGGTGGCTTTTGGTGCCTATCCAGAATTTGATAACCTGCTGGAGAGAGAGGAGGATTTGCTGGAGGAGATTGAAATTTTACAGCAGATGGTGGAAGCTGAGCCAATCAGGGCCGGCAGCTATCCGGTGATTGTCAATCCTGATCTGGCTGCGGTATTTATTCATGAAGCCTTCGGACATCTTTCTGAGGCCGATGGGATTGAAAATAATCCGGAATTCCGGGAAAAATTACAGCTGGGCCGGAAACTGGGTTCCGAAATCCTGACGGTTGTTGATGATCCCGGTCTTGAGGGTACTCCCGGTCATTATCTCTATGATGATGAAGGCCAGCGGGGCCGCAGAACCGAGCTGATTAAGGAGGGGCAGCTGGCAGGACGGCTGCACTCCCGGGAGACTGCGGCAGCTTTTGAGGAAGAAATCTCCGGCAACATGAAGGCCGTGGACTGCCATTTTACTCCGATCATCAGGATGTCTAATATTTTTATTGCAGCGGGGGATTCCAGTTCGGAAGAGCTTTTTAATTCGATAGACAATGGATACTACCTGCTGAACAGCCGGGGCGGTCAGACAACCGGTGATCAGTTTACCTTTGGAGCGGAATACGGCTATCGAATTGAAAATGGCGAGAAGAGAGAAATGGTCCGCGATATCAATATCAGCGGGGAGCTTTTCTCTACCCTGGAGAGGATTTCAATGATTGCCGATGACCTGACATTTTCCGAAATTGGAGGCTGTGGTAAGGGCAGTCCGATGCAGATAAATCGTTTTTCCGGTAAGGGTGCACCTCATGTGAAAATTGACCGGGTTAATACTGGAGGGATTTAAATGAATATCAGGCAGGAGCTAAAAACCAGATTTGATCAGGCAGAACTGCTGCGGGTTAAGGAAAATAATTTTAAAATTACCGTGGAAAACTGGGATATTCAGGATCTGGTGCATAATGATTTAGAGAAGGCAGCTCTCAGGGTTATCAGTGAGGGCAGGTCGGGCAGCAACAGCTGCTTTGGGGATTCGGAAGAGACTCTGATTGGTCTGCTGGAGGGTGCGGAGGAATCTTCCCGCTACGGCGACCCGGCTCTCTTTGATTATTCTCAAGAAAAGCTGCAGCAGTTTGAAGCCGGGGAGGAGGAGAAATATCAGCAAACTCCCCCGGCGATGATGCTGGATTTTCTGGAGGAGGTTAAGGGTTTTATGGCCGGAGCAGGCCGGGAGATGACTCTAAATATTTCACTCCAGAAAGAATACCTGGAGGAAAAAATTGAAACGACCCGGGATGGAGATTTGCAGGAAAACAAAACCAGCTTTTCTCTGATGGTCTCTGTTCCCGTGCCCGGCGGGGGTTCTCAGCTGGGCAGATTATTTGTCCAGCCGGACTTTTTCAGCCAGGTTCCGGAGCAGGAACTGCAGAACCTGATTTTCGAGCAGGAAAGGTCCCGGGAGGTTTCTCTGCCGGAGACAGGACAGCTCCCGGTTATTTTCTCACCCCGTTCCCTGTATTTTCTTATGATCTCCCTGATAGAGGGCATCAGCGCAGCCAATATATACCGGGAAACCTCCCCGCTGCTGGGCAGGCTGGGTGAGAAAATATTTTCTGAAAGATTATCTATAACCGACCGGCCCCGGATGGAAGCAGCAGGCTCTCGCCGCAGTTTCGATGATGAGGGCATTCCTACCCGGGAGCAGAGCATAGTCCGCCGGGGAGAGCTGCAGAACTATATTTATGACCTGGAATATGCCGCCCGCCTGGAGGAGGAGCCAAAGGGAAACGGGCTGAAACGAACTCTATTCAGTGACAGTATTGATACTCCGGTCAGTCCGGTGCTGATTAATCCGGTGATTGAGCCCGGTAATTCCAGCCGGGAGCAGATGGTTGAGGGACTGCAGGAAGGAATTATGGTGGAGAATATAGTTGGTTTTCACTCCTCCAATTATCAGCAGGGGCACTTTTCGGTGCAGGCACATGGCTTCCACATTCAGGCAGGTGAAATTAAGGGACGGCTGGAAAATGTGATGATTGCCGGCAATATTTATCAGGATTTTCAGCAGGTGGCAGCTGCGGGAAGAATCCTCTATCCCGGGTATTATGGCTACTATCCCTATCTGCTGGTCGAGGGAATTCAGGTTACCGGACGGTAGGATAAGTTGCCGGGCAGTAGGACGGGTTATTGGTCAGCAGGACAGATTATTGGGCGGTAGAACAGGTTACCGGGCAGCAGGATAAGTTACCGGGCAGCAGGACGGGTTATTGGTCAGCAAGAGAAAGCAGATTTGGGAGACCTGCGTCCTGCAGGTGACGCCGGCAAGTGATCACTGATTAGCAGACAGAGATTTACCTGGCCAGAAATAGATTGAAGTTAATGATAAAATGCTACCGGGATATTCCCGGGAAAATTTTATTGATATCTGCCCGGGGTAAAATTACACTTAGTTTAAAATAACTATAGGGTAGTTGCTAAAAGAGCTTACAAATCTGCTTGCTTTTTTCTCACAGCTGTATTATAATATTAGGCAAATATCATCAGGATATTAACTCGCTGATCGGGAATAGTAGGCTTGATTTTTTCGTTGCTGATAGCTGGTGGTGCTGAAAACCGGCCGGAAAATGAGCTGAATCCACCCGGGAGAGAGGGCCGGAAATTTTCAGGCAGCTAAATTT
>PWHA01000114.1 GCA_003554685.1 Halanaerobiaceae bacterium | reverse complement strand
TAACTTACAAACTATTAATGAAACTTTAAGTAGCTGATCAATATATTAAAATAATATTGCACAACTGGTGAATTGCTGTATATAATAATTATCAAACAACAAGTTATATGCCCGTGTTTCTATGATTTTCTGCCTTTCCTGGTTTTTAATTATATCATAATGAAATTTATTATTAAAGGAATTGGAACGCAAAAAATCAAAATATTTAGGTACTTGTTTTTTACCCTGCAATATGATAAAATATTTCTGCAATGGGCCGAAGTGGCGGAACTGGCAGACGCGCCGGATTCAAAATCCGGTGGGCGCGAGTCTGTGTGGGTTCGAATCCCACCTTCGGCACCATTTTTTTATGCCGGAAAAATTAAAAACAAGTATTTATCTTATTACATTTAACTTTTTATGGCATTACTATATTTTATTATTGACATTACTATTTTTATTATGGCGTTTTTTTAAAGCACAGCCAATCTAAAATAAAACCACAAAAAAATTAAAAATCAATAATAAGTGCAGTCACAGAACAATCCGCCTCTTTCCGGCGGCTTGTTGCTTCATAAAAGGGTTATGCTTTATCCTAACTACCAGCAACAAAATCCAGAATAATTTTGACAACTCCCTTAATCTCGGCAGAAGAAAAAATTTCTTCCCCTTCTTCTTTTTCTTTATTAATAACTGTAGTCAGGATCTCATCTTCTTCAGGCTGACATAGTTTCTCCTCATGCCTTGCAGGCCTGAAAACCTCTATCTTGGGCTTATCACCTGATTTATAGCCCTCAGTTAAAATTAGATCAACATCACTAATATACTCTTCCTGCAGTTTATCCAGTTTGCTGTCCTGCTCTACATCTTTGATCAGGGCAATTTTGTAGGGAGAGGAAATCAGAACCAGATTGGCCCCTGCCTGTTTATGCCTCCAGGTATCCTTGCCTGGCCTATCAATATCAAAACCATGGACATCATGCTTGATGGTTCCAACCTTAAGACCTGCCTCTTTTAGTTCGGGAATGAGCTTTTCAATAAATAAAGTTTTGCCGCTATTGCTTTTACCAACTATAGAAATTATGGGAATTGACCCGATTTTCTTCCACCTGCCTTCCAGAAACAGCAACAATTCTATCCGCCTGGGCCAGTCAATGTCAGTTTAAAATGTTTGGTCCCGGAGGGTCGAAGGTCATCAAAAATATTTATTGTTAAAATGCATTTGTTAAACCGGCAGTTATCTTGTAACCGGATTAATTGTTTAATTATTTAAGTTCTTAAGTTTATTAATCCTCGTCAATTTTAGCAGCATCCTCTACCTCTTTGGTGGCATCCTTTAATTCTTTAATACCGCTGCCTATAGCCCTGCCAATTTCGGGAAGTTTATTGGGACCAAATATTATTAACACAATAACCAGAATGATAATTAACTCTGGTGCTCCCAGTCCAAACACCTGATATCACCTCCTGGCAAATCTCTTTTTGTTGTTTTTTTTGTTCTTGAAATAAAAAGCTAAAATTCCACCACTTCTTTCACTTATTTTTATTAAATCACTCTTTTTGAGCTTTCCTGTTTACTATTTATATAATTCTCAATAAATTTTGCTTTTCCTGCCTGAAAAACTTAAATAGAAATTATATTCTTATGGTTAAGCTAAAGGTACAGCCAGCAGCACAGCGAAATAACAGAAGTGAATTATACAAAAGTGAATAATTTCGAGTAATTTCTCAATTTTCTCCGAACTATTTTTGCAATGTTTCTTTGCAATTCTATAATTCTCTACTCTAAATATAATTCTCTACTCTAAATCTGCTTTAATTTAAATCTGATTTAAGACTTATAACTATGCAAAGATTCCAGAACCAGCTCAACAAATCTTTCTCTGTCAACTTCGAGAGCCACATTCACATTGGGCCGGCCAAATCTATCGCCATCAAAATCTACCACGGTCGAACCGGTGGTATGCCTTCCTGCCGTTTCAACTTTGACAGCATAGGGCCGGGAGCTGATTATATCCGGTTCCAGCACCGCCGCCACTGCCAGAGGGTCATGCAGGGGACAGCCCGGCATTTTCTTTTTTTCCAGGTGATACTGCAGATAATATTCCAGCAGCTCCCCGGCTACCCGGGCTACCGGATTGCCCAGATTTTTGATCTTTTCAATATCTTCAGGATAGAGCAGAGCCTTTCTGGTGACATCCAGCCCGATCATCGTTTTAGGAATATCTGTCTGCATCACAAAGGCAGCAGCTTCGGGATCAACCAGAATATTAAATTCTGCCGCCGGACTCCAGTTGCCGCCCCGGGCGGCACCTCCCATGAAACAGATCTGCTCGATCTTATCATGAATATCAGGAGCTCCGAGTAAGGCCGCCGCAATGTTGGTCAGAGGTCCGGTTGGTATCAGGGTTATCTTCTGCTCTGACTGCCGGACGGTATCAATGATAAACCGGACAGCATGCCGGTCGGCAGCAGCGGTCCCGGGGTCGGGCAGAATAGGACCATCCAGACCCGATTCTCCGTGCACCTCGGGAGCGGTTGTCAGCTCCCGGATCAGAGGTTTACCGTAACCGGCATAGACAGCGGTATCAATCTCAGCCAGTTCAACTATTTTCAGAGTATTATTAACGGTGTTGTCCAGAGTCTGATTGCCAGCAACCACGGTAATGCCAGCAAGATTAAGCCGGCTGGAAGCTGAAGCCACCAGGATAGCCAGGGCATCATCATGACCAGGATCACAGTCTAATATTGCCTTGATTTTTTTCTTCATGATCAACCTCCTGAAATTTCCTGCAGAACTTCGGCAGCGGCTTTGATGGTGACATCCAGATCCTCCTGGCTGTGCTTGAGCGAAACAAACATGGCTTCAAACTGGGATGGTGCCAGATATATACCCCTTTCCAGCATTCCCTGAAAGTAATCAGCATAGAGTTCAGTATCGGAGGAGGAAGCAGTTTGATAATCAACCACCTCAGCATCGGTGAAAAAGAGGCTGATAAGGGATCCTACCCGGTTAATGCTGCAGGGTATCTCCAGTTCAGAAATTTCTTCAGCAATACCCCGGGCCAGATAGCTAGATTTATCCTCAAGCCGGTCATAAACCCCCTCCTGCTGGATCAGCTTCATCATCTGATAGCCAGCAGCCATGGCCAGGGGATTACCGGAAAGAGTCCCAGCCTGATATACCGGGCCTACTGGAGCTACTTCATCCATTATTTCCTGTTTACCTCCGTAAGCTCCCACCGGCAGACCGGCTCCAATTATCTTGCCGAGGCAGGTCAGATCGGCATCTACCCCGTAATACTGCTGCGCACCACCGGGAGCCAGCCGAAAGCCGGTAATCACCTCATCAAAGATTAAAACCGTGCCGTATTCCTCTGTAATCTCCCGGAGGAACTCCAGGAAATTATCCCGGGGTGGAACTACCCCCATATTGGCTGCTACAGGTTCCAGAATGACGGCGGCTATCTCTTCACCCTGCTCCTGAAAAACCTTATTTACATAATCTTTATTATTATAGGGAACGCTGATGGTCAGACGGGCCAGTTCTTCGGGGACTCCGGGGCTGTCAGGAAGACCCAGAGTGGCGGGACCGGAGCCTGCTTTAATTAGAAAGCTGTCACCATGGCCGTGGTAATTACCGGTAAATTTAATGACCTTATCCCGTCCGGTATAACCCCGGGCCAGCCGTAGGGCGCTCATGGTGGCCTCGGTGCCAGAATTGACCATCCGGACCCGGTCCACCGAGGGAATCAGATCCACTATTTCAGCGGCCATTTCGGTCTCAATAATGGTAGGTGCCCCGAAACTGGTCCCCCTTTTCAGCTGATCGGCAACTGCTGCAATAACATCCTGCTGGCAGTGGCCAAAAAGCATCGGCCCCCAGGAACTGACAAAATCAATGTATTCATTGCCGTCAATATCATAAATTCTGCTATCTTTAGCTCTGGCAATAAAGAGCGGCTGCTGCCTAACAGAGGAAAAGGCCCGGGCCGGGCTGTTCACCCCGCCTGGCAGATACTGACAGGCTCTCTCATATTCCTCGCGGGAACGTTTATGCATGTTTTTTCCTCCCTGAATCCGGTAGTAGTTGAAAAAAGATAATCTGAGTCCTGCTGTCTTATGTTATTTTTAAAAAACGTTTGATAATCTTTTATGCCGCAAATTTATGCCGCAAATTTCTTGCTTTAGCTATTCTGCAAAATATTTCAGACTGGTCTTTTTCAGCTCCTCGGTACTGATGACTATCCGATAATCTTTAGCTTTTATCTCTCCGGCCATTTCTTCGACCAGTTCTTGCAGTTCAACCCTGCTTCTGGCATGGACCATAGCATAAATATTGTAAGGCCAGTCAGGAGTGGAAGGTCTGAGATAACAGTGGCTGACTTCAGGAAACTCTGCTAATTTCCGGCCAACCTGATCCTCCCGGGAAGAAGGAATCTGCCAGACCACCATGCCATTGGCAGAAAACCCGGCCCGGCGGTGATAGAGCAGAGAAGCAATTCTTTTCAGGATACCCTGACGGGAAAGCTGCTCCAGACCTGCCAGCACCTCTTTTTCCCGCCAGCCCAGCTCCTCAGCAATTTTTTTAAAGGGTCGAGGTGCCAGGGGTATATCCTGCTGGAGCCGAGCAATAAGCTTTTTATCCCTGGCCGTCAGTTCCGGTGTTTTTTTCTCCACTGCTAATTCCTCCTTCACTGCTCTCTCCTCTTTCACCGGTTTCTCCTCCTTCACCGGTCTCTCCTCCTTCATCTAGATCAAGTTTAACCCCAAGCTTGTACTGCTTAATTTTAGGCAGCTGGAGAAATTCCAGACCTGTTTTTTCTTCCAGGCTGGCTATTTCCTGCTGCAAATCCTCTTCCGGTCCCACACTCAGGGTAAACCACATATTATATTTCTGATTGCGGCGGTAATTGTGGGTAACACCGGGATGCTGGTTGATTAGCCCGGCAACCTGATAAAACCTTTCCTCAGGAACCCGGGCGGCCAGCAGCAGACTCTGCCAGCCCAGCTTTCTGGAACTAAAAACTCCTCCCAGCCGGCGGATTAAACCCCTTTTCTTTAAATCCTTGAGCAGAGCAGTAACCTCTGCTGCGGTAAGACCAAATCTTTCTCCCAGGTCGGCATATGGAGTTGCCGTTAGGGGCAGACCCTGCTGGGCTTCAGTCAGAAGCTTTCTTTCCAGAGCTGACAGTTCCAGTTCTTTTGAGAGCTTACCTGCTTCCTCTTTACCGCTTTCATTATTTTGATTTAGGTTTGAAGAAAATTTCTTTTCTGACAAAGATATCACCTACCTGACCTGACACCAGGGGTCGGCTGCCAGGTAATCGCCCTCAGAATAATAATAGGCCCGGGCCCGGCAGCCCCCGCAGATATCAACATCAGGACAGCTGCCACATTTATCCCGGTAGTTTGAATAATCTCGCAGTTTTTGAAAAATCGGGCTGTTATTCCAGATCTCGCTGAATCTATTATTCCTGATATTTCCAGCCTCCACCGGAAGATAGGGACAGATATGGACTTCTCCCTCGGGAAGAATGCAGCAGTAGGAAACCCCGGCCAGACAGCCCCGGCTGAATCTCAAGGACATGCCCATTTTTTCGGCCTGAACCAGAAATTGCGGAGCGCAGGTGGGTTTAAGTTCAATTTCAACCTGCTGCTGTCGGGTCAGCACCTTTTCGATCATCTGCTGATATTTTTCAGCTCTGAGAGAGGAACCTTCTATCTTCCTGGCCCTGCCGGTTGGTACCAGGAAAAAGGGGTGGAGAGCTCTGGCTCCCAGTTCCCGGGTAAAATCAATCAAATCATCCAGTTCGGCATAATTGTTTTCCGTGAGGGTGGTATTAATTTGAACAGGAACACCGGCGTCAACTATCTTCTTGATTGAAGCAACAGTCTTTTGCCAGGCTCCCTCACGGCCCCGAAATTCATCATGAACTTCCGGGCAGACGCTGTCCAGGCTGATTCCCATGCCCTTTAGCCCCGCAGCAATCAAATTTTGCAGTCTTTCCTGGCTAATTTCCAGAGCATTGGTGCCCAAAACCGGGTAAAGACTCAGTTCTGAAGCCCGGTCTACCAGCTCAACCAGATCCGGCCTCAGCAGGGGTTCTCCTCCACTGAAAATGACCAGATGAAAGCCGGTTTTTTGCAGGTCCTCCAGCAACCTGAAACCTTCTGCAGTGGAAAGTTCCTGGTTGAGATCTCCAGCCTCAGGGCCTGATTCCCGGTAGCAGTGGTCACAGTAGAGATTGCAGCGGCGGGTTACATTCCAGGATACCATCTTCATGATTTATTCAACTCCCGGGCCAGATCCAGGGCATGATAGGTAATGATTAGATCTGCACCTGCTCTTTTAATGGCTGTCAGGGTCTCAAGCAGAACCTCCCGGGAATCTACCAGTCCGGCCTGTCCGCCATTTTTTATCAAAGAATATTCTCCGCTGACACTGTAGGCCGCTACCGGAACATCGACCTGCTGGCGGATGCGGTAAATAATATCAAGATAGGCCAGGGCCGGTTTAATCATGATAATATCTGCCCCTTCCTCGAGATCAAGTTTGGCCTCCCTCAGGGCCTCCCGGGCATTGGCGGGATTCATCTGGTGAGAACTCCGATCCCCAAAATCGGGGCTGGATTCACAGGCCTCCCGGAATGGTCCGTAAAAAGCAGAAGCATATTTAGCAGCATAGGACATAACAGGAATATGGGTGTAGCCACTTTGATCGAGTTTTTCCCGGATTGCCCGAATCCTGCCATCCATCATATCCGAGGGGGCCACCATGTCAGCGCCACTTTCCACCTGAGACAAAGCGGTTTCAGCCAGATAGGGCAGAGTGCTGTCATTTTTAATCCGGCCATCCTCCACAATTCCGCAGTGTCCGTGGGAGGTGTAGCCGCAGAGGCAGACATCGGTGATAATATATAATTCGGGAAACTCTGACTGGAGAAGCCGGCAGGCCTGCTGTACCGGACCATCGGACTCCCGGGCCCTGCTGCCGGTAGCATCTCTTTCAGCTGGAATTCCAAAAATTAAAACTCCCTTAAGCCCGCTCTCCCTAATTCTGGCCACCTCTTCTCTCAGGCAGTCATCGGGAGAAAGGTGATAACAGCCGGGCAGGGAGGGGATCTCCTGCTTAATTTCCCTGCCTTCTTTAATAAATATCGGATAGATTAAATCTTCAGGATTAATTCTGGTTTCCTGAACCAGCTCCCGAAGGTTTTGTTGATAGCGCAGTCTCCTCGGTCTTTTAAGCATTATCTGCTGCCTCCCTGTGGGGGTTATTCTCAAAAACGCTGCCGCCCCGGGAAAGCTCTGCTGCCGTCAAATAACAGCCAGGATCCTCAGCCCAGTACTCGCCGGTGGCCGCTTCCGCCCGGGCCCGAAAATTGCCATTGCATACCGAAAGCCAGCTGCAGTCGGCACAGCGCCCCTGTAGATGCCTCTTTCTGTTCCTCAGCTTCTTCAAAAGCCCGGAATCAGCAGAATGCCAGATCCTTTTCAGCGTTTCTTCTCTGATATTACCCAGATTATGGTTCATAGAAAACTGGTCGGGATGAACACTTCCCTTCCAGTCCACGCAGGCCAGAGCCGTTCCCGAACGGTTACCTCCATTATATTTCAGATACTGCAAAATTCTCTCCGCCCTGGGATCCCCGGCCTCCCTTAGTTTTAAATAAAGATAAATGCCATCGACATGATTGGCAACTGTTAAAATTTCCTTCTCTCCGTGCTCCTGCGGCAGTCTATCGCTTCTGGAAATAATATAATCCAGGACTTCTCTGGTTTCCTTGCTGGAAAGAGCAGCCTCATTTAAAGGGCTGCCCCGCCCCTGATGGACCAGATGATAGAAACAGAGCCGGGCGATATTTTCTTCCAGCAGCAGATCAAATACTGCCGGAATTTCATCCCTGTTAAAGGCTGTCAGGGTAAAGCGGAGGCCAACCTTCTGTCCGACCTGCTGACAGTTTTTGATTCCAGCCAGCGCTCGATCAAAAGCATTCTCCTCTACTCTAAAATGGTTGTGAGTCTCTGGAAGTCCATCAATACTGATGCCCACATAACTAACCCCCAGCTCCTTAAATCTTCCGGCCCTTTCCGGGGTGATCAGAGTGCCATTGGTTGACAGGGTGACCCTTATTCCGGAAGCAACTGCCTGCTTAATCAGCTTCTCAAGATCGGGCCGGAGCAGGGGCTCACCTCCGGAGATTAAAAGAACCGGCACATTAAGAGCTGCCAGCTGATCGATAAAATTCCTGGCCTCCTCGGTGGTCAATTCTTCAGGATTTTTGGAGCCGTCAGAACCGGCATAGCAGTGCCGGCAGGATAAATTACAGGCTCTAGTTGCATTCCAGACCACCACCGGACCCAGATCATGGCGGGTGCCGGTGCTGGCTCCCTGACTTTTCTTGCTGTAGCGCAGTTTATCTCCGTAACTCTTTACTTCAGATAATAATTTGCTTAAATTTATAATTTCACTCACCATCCTGATAATGCTGGATAATAGCCTGGCATAAGCCCTCAATGTTATAGTTCTCCGCAATAATATCAACTTCCAGTCCAGACTGCCGGGCTGTTCGGGCTGTGATAGGACCGATGGCAGCCAGAGTCATATCAGCCAGCAGCTCTCTTCTCTCCAGAGATTCCAGAAAAAATTCCACAGTGGAAGAGCTGGTAAAGGTTATCAAATCGTAGCTGCCAACCTTAATATCTCTAATGACATCCTCCGATATGGTGGTTCTGCCGGTCAAATAAGCCGGCACTTCATCTACCTGACAGCCCAGTTCAGCCAGTCCGGTCCTTAAAAGATCCCGGGCCCTGGGCGTGCGGGGCAGCAGAATCTGACTGTCAGTTTCTCCCTTCGCCTTCAGCCTTGCAGTCAGACCCTGGAGCAGGTCTTCAGCCACAAAACTATCGGGGATAAAATCAACCAGGATTCCTTTTTTCTCCAGTTCCCGGGCGGTTTTATTGCCAATTGCCGCCGTCCTGATCCCGGCAAGTTCTCTAATATCAAGATTATTTTTTCGCAGCTGCTGAAAAAATCCTCGAACTCCATTGCTGCTGGTAAAAACAATCCAGCTGTAGCGCTTAATATTTTTCAGAGCCTCATCCAGCCGGGAAAAATCTTCAGGCGGTACAATACTGATTGCCGG
>PWHA01000046.1 GCA_003554685.1 Halanaerobiaceae bacterium | reverse complement strand
TTTTCAGGATATGAAGAGTATGTTAGAGACAAAATATCAGGAAGTTGTAAAAGAAGAAGAGAAGATACAGAAGGCAAAAAGTTTATTAGCTGATCTAAGGGATAAATTAAATGAATTAGAATCAAAATAATATAATGGTGGGTACCGGGTTCCACCCGAAAATTCGACATAAAAAACTAAAAAGCAGCAGAGATCCACTTCCCCAAAATTTCTGAGGTAAACCGCCATGCCCTTATAGGGCAGAACAATAGATAAAAATATCACACATATTTTCAAGATAAAGGAAATTAAGTTATGCTGTTGAAGTTATCATTATCAGATTGTTTTTGCAGTATCAAGGCTTTACACACAAAGCTTTATGCACAATCTTTATACACAATGCTTTATAAACAAAGCATTATACAGACCAAATCAGAACAGAGCAAAAGCATATATAAATATACAGCAAGTGGGCAGGATGAAAGGGGGAAGGAGGATTAGCATGTCTGATAATTTTAATCCCGATAAATATATAGAGGAAATCACATGTGCCTTTGAAGCTATAGCCGATTCAGAATATGCTGAGGGACAAAAGAAATATATGAGAAATAAATTTGAATTTTTCGGTATTCAAGCCAGCCCCAGAAGAAAAGTAACTCGTGAATTTATGCGAAAAGATAACAGGCCAGCTTATGAAAATTTAGCTGTTGTCATAAAAAAATTATGGAAAAGGGAAGAAAGAGAATATCAGTATTTTGCAGTTGAACTTTTGGAGAGATATGAGAAGCCCTTTACTGAAGAAATAATTAATTTATTTGAGTATATGATAACCAATAAATCCTGGTGGGATACAGTAGATAGAATCGCTAAAAATCTTGCAGGAAAATATTTTGAATTATTTCCGGGGAAGAGAGGGGTGTTTGCAAAAATGGGTTAAATCAGATAATATCTGGCTGCAGAGAACTGACCTGCTATTTCAGTTGGGCTATCGAGAAAATACCGATGCTGATCTGTTATTTGCTCTCATAAATCAATTGAAAGATATTGATGAATTTTTTATTCAAAAAGCTATTGGCTGGTCGCTGAGAGAATTCTCTAAAATTGAGCCAAAGGCAGTTGAAGATTTCATTCAATATCACGATCTGTCTTCTTTAAGCACCCGGGAAGGGATGAAAGTAATTAATAAGAATAATTGAGCAATTGAGCACTGCTGTTAAAATTGCCTTGAGGGGGTTCATCATGAAAGTATCGGACCGAATGAAGTCTTAGTTAAAATTATGCTTTTGGTGGAGGTTTGTGTAGATAAGGATGTTTCAAACTGGTCTGATGGTTATAAAGCTCTTCCTCTTAATTTTATTGATAAACCTGATAATCCACTTTGTAATAAATTAGGGGCATTAGTAGAGGAGAATTTGAAATTTTTCGCCGAAGAGGTGAGCGAGGAAGGGATCTGGGATATTTCCTGGGAATGGGAGAGTTACTCTAAGGAGTATGCTATAGCGAGAAGATACTGGAAAGCAATTCTTGCGATTGAAAGGTACGGTATCCTGAAATCGTTCAACTGGATAGAGTAGAATAATTTTAGGCTCATCTTATAACCCTATGGTTGATATTAAAGAATTTGGACTAAGTTAATCCTCTACATTTCTTTTATTTTCTTCTGTTTCTTAACATCTTACCGTATTTCTTTGAAAAATAAAATTTTCAGACACATTACACATACATTTTCTCCCCGTAAAGGGGAATGACCAGTGATTTAATATTGTAATGTAAATGACCAGTGATTTATTATCGTAAAACAAATGACCAGAGATTTAATATTGTAATGCAAATGACCAGAAAAATAATTTCGCAAAAGCAGTCAAATATTTGGTTTACGTGCGGGAACCTTTGTGTGTCCTGTCTATATTCTATGAAATTTCTGTTAATTGCTTTCCTAAAAAAATATTCCGGTTAAATAAATTAACAGCAGGCAGCTGGATAAGTTTAGGTCTGCTGTTCGTTTGTTTTTGGCGTTTATCATAATCATGATATAACATTGAAGATTGGAAATACTAAACAAAATATGGTATAATTTTATCTCTAAAAATAATTTGCTGGTTTGAGAAATTAAAATAAAAAAATTAATAAACAAAATTTTTTCCTGGTTTTTTAGTTCCAGCACGGGGTTTAATTTTTCTAAAATCTTTTCTAGAAGAGGTCACCATGAAAAGGGGAATAGTGGTTACCGGGGTTATATTGAGTCTGATTTTCTTTTTATTTTGGAGCGTAAGTGTTGGAGCATATGGTTTGCTGCCTGCCTTTTCCCCTGAAGTCCAAGACTATCCTGCCCCCTCCTGGTTAAACGAAGGTGTGCGCTTTGTGCATTACGGTTTGTCGGGATCTATACCACATGATAAATATAGATACTTTGATGATGAAGGAGGCTCTATTGTTGATAGAGATGGAAACAGATGGAGGCAGGAGGATTATCCAGGCACCTCGGGACAGGGACTGATTGTTACTGATGTGGTATCTTTATATCAGGGAGAGGCAATTCTCAGTTTGAAATATTACCTCATGATGGGAGATTCAATTCTTCCTAGAGGTTTGACAGTAGTGAGAGGTTCTCTGGGTTTTGTTAATGAGTTTTGGGTTCATCCTGATTTCCTGTCTACTTTACAGGAGGAAACTAGAGCTGGCCTCAGGATATCTAGAGCCCCCTATTCACTGGAGGGGACCACCTACAATGCCATCTATTTTCATTCAGAAACAGAAAATGCCAGGAATATTGAGATTTATGATGTTGAGACAGGAATCCTCCTCAAAAAAAAGTTTTACCGGTATAGGCACAGGATCTGGGGTAACCTGGCACGGGACCTCCCCGCATTTATCCCACATCCAGCAATTTCAATTGTTAGGGTTTAGACAGCTTGACCTCCCCTGGTCTCAGGGTCATCTGTCGCCGGCCAGCCTGAACAAAAAAACCCTCCAATATGATGGTTATTTTACTTTCACCAATAGTATAGTCAGTGTTGGAATGCAGCAGTTTTACCAAACAGAGAGCAGCAGTCCTCGCTGGCTTAGTCAGAAACAAACTACTATCACCCAGGGTAGTGAGGCCTTTCCTGAGGAAAAAAATGTTGTCAGCGGTATCGCCCAAATCGGAGGAGTTTTTCTTCCACCGCTGGCTCTCTCGGTTCTGACAGAGGGACAGGTGATTGATTATGATCCTGTGACAGAAGTTCAGGTAACGGTGATCTTCAATGGAACCACCCCCGAAGGTAATAGGTTGCTGGGAATACAGGAAGCAGGTCGGGACTTTTCTGTCGATTATTATTACAATCAAGATGGAATTCTAGTTGGAATGCAGACCCTAGAAAAACCATTTATTTGGTCAGGTGATGAAACTCAGTTCTATACCGAATATTGGCTGACCCATCAAGAATAACTCAATCTGCAGGGCAAATTTTAAAATGAGCAGTAATAAAGCTGGTAATCAAAGCTGGTAACCAAAATTTGAAATCTCAAAGAGATTCTAAAGGAATTAAGCAGTTTTTTTAGAATATTATTAGCAGCGGTTATATTTAGTTGTTATATTTAGTTGTGGATATATTTAGCAGCCGATATATTGAGCCATCTGTTCCTAACCTCAATTTACCACTGGTGTGTCACCAGTATTAAAACCGGGGGCTGAACATTTGGTTCGTACTTATTTCTTTTACATTATTATTTGGATTTAATCTCAAAATGAACTTAATCTTAATATGGGCTAATCTGATATCTCCATGATACTTCCTTGATATCTCCGTAATCTATCCAGCACTCAACCCAGCCTCTGCTATTTCAGCTTGGATTGCTACTTCAAAGATCAAAAAAATTTTTCAAAAACCCTTGACTTAGAGCTAACTCCATGCTTTATAGTATAATTACTGAGAAAGATTAAGATCAAGATAAAAGAATAAGATCAAAAATAAATCCAGATTAATTTGAACCGAGAAGTTATTTTTCAAGACTATATTAATGAGAAGAGAAAGAAAGAATTAAATCGACCGGCTTTTGAGGGGAATATCTATGGATTTTGCAGAGATTTATGATAAATACTCAAATATGATCTACGGATATTTAAGCCAGCGTCTCAGAGACCAATATCTTATTGAAGATATCTTTCAAGAAACCTTTCTTTCCCTCTATGAAAACATTGATAGCATTAGTCAAATCACCAACCTGAAGTCCTGGCTATTAACTGTGGCACACCGGCGCCTAGTTGATGAGCTAAACAAGCAGGACTCCGATACAGTCCCCCTCAAACCGGAAATCGAAAACAGTCTAACAGAAAATCTTTCCGCCGATGATATAGCCCTGGCCGAAGTTCTGCAAGAACTTGAGCCCGATAAGCGGCAGATACTTTATGGAATTTACCATCTCGGTTTAAGCTGTGAAGAGCTGGGAGAAATAATGGAGATTCCCTCAGGAACTGTGAAAAGCCGGGCCTATTATGCCCGGCAGCAGCTGAAATCTGAACTGAAGGAGGAATGATAAATGCCTTTATCCCAAGAAGAATACACTCTTCTTCTAGATTATTTTCAGGAAAATTTATCCCAGAAGGAAAAATTAAAGTTTTACGATCTGCTGAAGACTAGTGAAGAATTCAAAGAGGAATTTCTCCAGGAAAGAAATATCCGCAAGCTATTTCAAAAACAGCAGTTTGAGATGCCAGCCCAGCATAAAGCAGAGATTTTTCAGGTTATTACCGGAGAGGGTAGCAGAAAGAAAAGCAATCAGGCTGACAGAGAGAATTATACAGAATATCTGCTGGATATTATTACTGATTACTTTAGTCCTGAAGCTTTTCAGGATAAAGTTGCTGATTCGGTTTTCAGTATTATTCCACCTGTTTATCAAAAAATATTAAAGGGAGTGTAAAAAATGAGTGAAGAGAAAAAGAACAAGGACAAAAGAGGGCCTGAAGAAGTGAAGGAAATTTTGCGAGCAGTTTCGGAAGAACTGCCTGAGCTGATCAATAAACTGATGGAATCGGTTTACTCGGAAGAAGCAGGCAGAAAAATCGGGCGCAGTGTGGGAGCCCTCTATCAGGAGCTGGTTGAAGCCGGTATTGAAAAGGAAGAAGCCCTTAAGATGGCCCGGGATTACTTTAGCCCCTTAAAAAATATTACAAAACAGGGCAGCGGCGGTGGTTTTAGCGGTAGCTTTAGTGGTTTTAAATGTGATCATGATGATGAAGATGATGAATAAGAACCTCAACCCGAAATTTTTTGAGAGCCGTTGATCAGGAGCTCAGGAGATATGATGAAATTTTTAAAGCTATTCCCGGATATCCTGAAATTGCTCTTTGTGCTGGCAATCTCGGGCCTTAGTTTATATTTTCAGAAAAGAAAGGCGGTCAAAAATTTCCAGCAGGAGCTGGCCAGGAAAAATATTGATGAGGAGACTGCAGAGAAATTAATCCAGGATTATAAAGAGATAGCAAGCTTATCAAGGCTGAAATCAAAGTGACCGCTGACCCTCCTTCTCTTTTTCAAAAAAGCCTGGAACATCATCCAGGTATTTCACAGGAGTGATGAAAATGTTTAATCTGGATTGGCAGTTAGGTCTGGTTCAGAAAGAAAAACTTGAAAGCTTTGAGAGAAAGAGAAAATCCAAAGCTGCAAAATTATTTACCAGAGAAAAAGATCAGGACAGAAATATCCCGGTTTAGAGCCAATGTGGTGGAGCAGGCTTTATAGGCATCAGGAAAAAGGCATCAGGAAAATCCTCAGCTGGAATACAGGGAAATTCCTGATGCCGGGCATGGTGGCAATGCTTTTAACCCCGCGGTTTATAATAAGACCCTGCTTGATTTTTTCGAGCACATTATGTGATTAAGCAAAATTTCATTTAATTATATAGGGATGATAGATATGAGGATCAGAGAAGCAGCTCCTGCAGATGCAGAGAGACTGGGTTTCATCCATGTAAAAACATGGCAGGAAGCTTATAAGGGAATTGTGCCAGAGGCAAAGCTTGATAATATGAGTGCCGAAAATAGTGCTGAATTTTTTCGGGAAAATCAGGATAATGATCAAAATATAGAGGTTGGAGTGGCTGAGATTGAAAAAGAGGTGGCCGGATTTATTACCATTGGAAAATGCAGAGATGAAGATATGAAAAATAACACCGGTGAAATTTATGGCATCTATATTTTACCTGATAAGCAGGGGTATGGGCTGGGAAGTGAATTGATCAAATGGGGTATGAAACGTTTGAGAAATATGGATTTCGAAACAGCAGTTTTATGGGTGCTGGAGGCAAATAAAGAATCTATTAACTTTCATCGGAGCAAGGGATTTAATAGAGAAGGCAGAGAAGATTATATTGAAATTGGGAAAAAGCTGAAAAAGATAAGGATGATTAAAGCTCTATGATAATTGCTCTCCCGACAAAAATTTGGCTGCTGTGGGGGAAGTTGAGATGCATAATTTCAAAATTAAAGATATGAGCAAAAAAGACACCTGCTTTGTTGGTACTTGCACTCATGTCAACGATATTCCAGAAACTCTTACCCGAGCTGAGATAGAGCTGGCAGCCAGGAAAAGGCTTCTCTGGCTGCAGAGTTTACATCAAAAAGGTGTAAGAACCAGAGTTGCCTGTTTTGATAAAGAGCCGGTGGGATTTATTCACCTTATTCCAATTAAGTTATGTCCCCTGGGTCCGCTGGGTGAAAACCTTCTGGTCATTCCCTGCCTGGTGGTGAAAGATAAAGTGAAAGGGATGGGAACAGGAAGAAGGCTTATTGAGAATGCAATGTTTGAAGCTGAGAGGCAGGGTTTTAAGGGAGTGGTTGTGAAAGCTTATTATAATGATCACTGGTTCATGCCGGGAAAATTTTTTGAAAGATGCGGTTTTGAAATAGTAAAAAGAAAAGAGTATCGGGCCCTTTTATGGAAAGTAATTGGGCAGGGAACAGCTGAACCAGAATTTTTCTCGCCAGATTATAGTTTTTATTCACAAGGTGAGAAGGTGACTATTGATCTTTTCTGGAACTCTTTTTGTCCAACAAGTTATATTGAAACCATCAGGGTTAGAGAAATAGCCGGGGAGTTCCAGGATAAAGTTATTTTGAATGAATACTGCGCCGATAGACGGGATATTCTCCTTCACTATCAAATTTCCAGAGGAATTTTTCTGAATGGCTCCAGAATCTGGAGTGGTAAAGAAATTTCTAGAGAAAAATTAAGAGAGGAGATAGAGCTGGCTATTTCCGGTAAGTGATTGCATGTTGCTGACAGTGTTTAATTTAGATGATAATTAACCCCCACAAAATCCTGGCAGGGTAAAATCATATCAGTCCAGCCGAGCTTAGGTTAACCAGATCATTTGATGAAAGGTACCAAAATTATCCAGGTTTTTTGTTTAAGATAGACATAGAAGACGGTCAAAAAGGACATATAATGCCAAATGCATCTCCTGTATCCGGGGCTGCTGGATGGCTGTAAATTTAATATATTAACTTATAGGAGGCAGGTTAGCGATGACTAAAAAAGAACTATTTTACCAATTGATAACGAGAAGAACCAAAAATTAAGGCAGGCAGATTTGAAAATATCGAACAGAGTAGAACAGAATAAAAATTTTGGGGAGAAATATGAAAATATTGAGATAAAGACCGGGGGTTGGTTTAATTTTAAGCATAGGGAGGGGTGATCAGGTGTATCTGCTGAGAATTGCCTTTCGTAATTTATTTCGCCGGCGGAAAAGAACGCTGCTGATTGCCAGCATACTGATGCTGGCTGTGCTGGTATTTTTATTTATGGAATCCTTCATGATGGGCATATTTGATCTTTCCTTTAACAATATCATTGATTTTGAGACACCTCAGATCACAGTGGGCCGGGCAGAGTATTTTTCCGAGGTTGAGGAAGACCGGGAAAGAGCGCTGGAAGAGACTTTTGTTCCTGAAGATGATTTACTTGAGGAAATTCGGGGGCTGGAGGGTTTTACCGCCCTGACGCCGGTGCTGGATTTTAGCGCTGATTTTGTGGCCGGACGCTATGACTATCCTGTGCTGGTGCGCTCGGTCGAGCCCGAAACTTTTCCGGAGGTCTTTAAAAACCAGGAATATCTGGTTGAAGGGGAGTTTATCGAGCCGGGAGATGAGGGAGTGGTGATCGGCAGCCAGCTGGCCCGGTTCTTTGACCTGGAGGCAGGGGATTTTTACACTCTACGCTTTCAGGATAAGCAGGGCTCTTTTAACACTCTCCAGGGCGTGGTCAGGGGAATTGTGACCGTTCCCCATCCCGAGATGAACATGAATACAGTCTTCGTCTCCCGGGAGCAGGCGGCGGCAGCTCTCGGCCTGGAGGGTGAGAGTGTCAGTCAGCTGATGATCCGGATGGCAGACCGGGATCAGGCCCGGGAACGGGCTGAAATCCTGGGTGGTCAGCTGGCGGGCAGCGGGTTTGAAGTCCGTTCCTATAGGGATGCCAGTGATTTTCTCACGGCCCTGGAGGTTTTTGGCTATGTGGAAATTTATTTTATCCTGGTTCTCTTTTTGATGGTGGGCTCGATTGGTATCATCAGTGCCCTGGTTCTGGCTGCCCTGGAAAGGGTTGGGGAGATTGGCATGATGAAGGCCCTGGGCTTGAAACGGAGCCAGATTGTCCGGGTATTCCTGCTGGAAGCAGCGGGAATTGGCATGCTGGGGGGAGCCGCAGGACTGTTCCTGGGGCTGATAGGAGTAGGCCTGCTTACTAACCTGGGTATCAATCTCGATCTGATCGTGGAACCCGAGGCTCTGGGTTTACCTCTGGCCGGTCGGCTCTACGGCAGCTGGAATTTGTCTTCCTTTGTTGTGATGTTTGTCTTTGTGGTCATACTTGCTGTGGTGTCAAGCGTTATTCCTGCTTACTGGGCTGCCAGCAAGAATCCGGTTGATGTCATTCATCACAGATAACAGGGCAGCTGGGAGCAGCTTGAGGGCAGCTTGGGAGCAGCTTGGAAGCAGTCCAGGAGAAACCGGAATGCAGCGGAATGCAGTGAAAAGTTCTGGAGCAGCGGGAATGGAGCGAACAATCCTGGAGCAGCTGGAATGAAGAGAGCAATTCTGGAGCGGTCGGGAGGCAGCGAACAGTTAGGGAGCGGCTTGGGAGAAGCGGGGTACAATGAACAGTTTAAGAGTAGCCGGAATGAAGAGAGCAGTTTGGTAAAGGCAGAGGTGAATTATTCTGGTTATCAGGTAATAATGGGGAGGTGGCAGAATGCAGCTTGTAAAAATTGCCTGGCGCAATCTGGCCCGCAATAA
>PWHA01000263.1 GCA_003554685.1 Halanaerobiaceae bacterium | reverse complement strand
GCCGAAACCAGCTCCACTTCCAGTATCTCCTTAAATTCCTTGGTCCGCAGTTCAAAATCCCGGGCAATACTGACAAAAAACCGGATCCGGCGCTTATCGATCAGCAGCTGACAGAAATCTCCGGTCAGCTCATTTATTTCATCCCCAACAATTTTAATAAAAGTCCGCTTCTTAATTTTAGAATCAATTCTGGGATGATAAAGCAGGTTCTTAAAATCATCATTTTCTTTGATCAGCTCCCTGAGATTTTCTATATCCCGGGCCACCTGATCCAGCTGATCCTGTTCCGAGGCCAGTTCAAAAATTGCCTGGCCGTACTTCCTGGCAATTTCATTCTCTATCATTTAGCTTCACCCAGCCTGGCAGCTTCCAGATCTTCAATATACTTCTGAATCAGCTCTTGATGTTCCTTCTCATCCAGCTTTTCCCGCAGAAACTTGCTGGCCACCATCATAGAAATACTGGCCACCTCCTGACGCAGCTCATCAGCAGCTTCCTGCCGGGCCTGTTCAATTTCAGCCAGGTTGCGTTCTTTAATCCGCTCGGCCTCTTCCCGGGCCTCAGTAATTATCTCCTGAGCCCGCTCTTTCCCCCGGCCTTCAGCTTCATCGATGATCTGCTGGGCTTTCTGCCGGGCTTCCTTCAGCTCACTCTGATGCTTTTCCTTGAGCTGATGGGCCTCTTCCTTCTGCCGGCGGGCCTGTTCCAGATCACCCTTAATTTTCTGCCTCCGGGAATCCAGCATATTCATCACCGGTTTATATAAAAATCGTTTTAACAAATACATCAGCACCAGAAAGTTTACCACTTCCCAGAGCATCGTTATATTCAGGTCAACCAAATCCACTTCACCTCCAGATTATTAAACCTGTTACTCAGCAGCCGTTTCTCCAAATCCTGCCGGCACCTGTTTGAATTTTTGGTTCAATTATTTCTCCTATATTTATTTCTCCTTTATTACAGATAAACAGAACAGCCAAACAGGTTAGGCAACCTGCTTCTGCTGATATAAAATTCTGCCAAAAAGTTCTAATGTGAGATTTTAGGTGGCTATGGTAAAGATCAATACGATGGCAATTACCAGAGAATAGATACCTGTGGATTCGGCTACCGCCTGTCCCAGAAGCATGGTGGTAATTATATTACCCCGGGCTTCAGGCTGACGGGCCACACCTTCGACGGCCTTGCCAGCTGCGTAACCCTGGCCAATCCCGGGACCTATCCCTGCTATCATAGCAAAGCCGGCCCCTAAAAGTGCTGCTGCGCTGATAATTGTGTCAATAACTTCCGGTGAAAATTCAACCATTGAAAATTCCTCCTTTTGAAATTTAAATTTTACTTATTTTGGGTTCTGACAAACATTTCTGGCAATCTTGAACCATTATAATCCTCTTATATAATCCTCTTATTTCATAAAACCTGGCAGCCAGTTAACCAGGCGATAATAACCAAAAGCAATAAATCAATTTAGCAGAAACCGGTTAACTATACTAAATCCTAAGTGTTACCATCGCTATCAATACTAAACTCGCTGGCAGATAACCGGTTAAGTATGCTAAATCCTGAGCAGCTAATCCCGACAGACTGCAATATAGGCAATCGCTATCATGCCAAATATTAAAGCCTGAACTGCTCCTACAAAGAGATCAAACCAGGCATGCAGCGGTACAGGCAGTACCCAGGGAGCAGCAGAGTAAATAAGCATGATGATAATCCCTCCGCCAACCATATTACCGAAGAGACGGAAGGAATGTGAGATCGGTTTAGCCAGTTCCCCAACCACATTTAAGGGAAAAAGAATTATAACTGGCTCGCCAAAGCCCTTTAGATAACCAAAAACTCCGTGTTTTTTCATGCCTTCATAGTGACTGACCAGAAAAACCACCAGCCCCAGACCTAAAGTTGTATTAAGATCAGCGGTGGGATTAACCACGCCGGGTATAAAACCTACCAGATTGGAAAGTCCGATGAAAATAAAAATAGTAGCTATAAAGGGCAGCATCCTTTTGCCTTCTCCTGGCATCATGGCTTCAATCTGTTCATAGATTAACTCGACAGTCATTTCTGCAAAATTTTGCAGACCCTCAGGTACCAGTTTCATCTCTCTGGTAGCCATCCTGGCCCCTATGATGATAACAATACAGACCACCCAGGCCCAGATCAGGGTATTGGTAATCGGCAGAGCTTCATTGCCAAAAAGATAGGTAACTGCCTGTGGTCCTGGATCCATGCATAAACCCCCTTTCCAGCTTGCTTAAAATATAAAATACTAACATTAAAGATGAATCATATAATTTATTAATAATATATTAAATATGAATCTTATAATCCGGATATAACCGGTTATATTCTCTCAATTTTATCAGTTTTGCTATCGTATGCTTTATCAAGGGAAAAGTCATCTCCAGGATTTTGAAGATAGCTTTCAGAGCTGTATTCCTGATAGCTCAACTTTTTGTTCTGAAGATAATCCTTTAGAATTCGGGCCACGGCTGAACCTATTATAATAAATTTCAGCAGCAACAGACCCAGCACCACCCCGGGAAAACTCAATCCGGGATTTCGCATGGCAACTGCCAGCACCACAAAATAAATTGCCAGATTAATCAAGGTGCGATTCCGAATGAATTTTTCGGCGCCAGCCCGATTCATCTCCAGAGCTCGGCGGCTGTTCACCAGTTTCAGCCTGAATAGCAGCAGGCTCATCATCAGGCCAAAGATAACTCCCAGGGCTCCGGCAATTTCTCCCTGAATAAGGGCTGACAGTATTAGAAAAGATCCCAGCAGGGCAGTTCTTTTTGATAAAATTTTAACAACCTTTTCCGGCTGTTCAATAAAAATATCAGTCATCACCAAACGCCCCTTTGATAACCTGATAAACAGAATAAAAGCCGGCAGCTACGCCAATCAGAAGCCCGGCTATCATAAAAACAGGTTCGGTTGTCAGCAATTCATCGAGTTTAGAACCCAGAAAATAGCCAATTCCAATCGAGACAACCATCAGCAATCCCAGATAGGTAACCAGGCTTACTGCCTGAAGTATCTTACGCCCCTCCTTCTGCTCCATTGCTACTGCACCTTCTTGAAAGCATATTAATTTTTCCCTGTTAGCCAGAGAAGAAATCAAAGTAATCCGGTCTGATTCAGCTAATATATATGCTTCGAGGCCAGTTTTAAAATTCCTGCACCAAAATTAAAATCAAAATATTCTTACTGAATCAGCCTCTTCCCCGAAATCATCAAAATTTAAGCCTGTTACAAAACTCTATATAATCATGATTATCATGATGCTATACATTCTGCTTCTGGCGATTTTCCGAGTGCAAAGAACTTCCCTCCCGGGGCAGATCCACCGAAAATATTCCAATTCGCCAGCAGCTGTATAGCAGAAATGCTCCAGTAAGCATTACCAGCAGGGTGCCATTCTGGGAATTAAGACGGCTGACCAGATAGGCCACTGCCCCCAGAAAAATACTCATCCCATAAACTATTAGAACAGACTGGCGCTGATTCCAGCCCAGAGCCAGCAGACGATGATGGAGATGACCATGATCGGCTCTGCCAATGGGGCGGCCATAATAGAATCGTCGAAGAATTGCATAGGTTGTATCGAAAATAGGTATTCCCAGGGCCAGAATGGGGACAAAGAGGGTCATAGCAGCAGCTCCCTTTAAAGCGCCAACCACCGAAACAGCAGCCAGTATGTAACCAATTACCAGAGCTCCGCTATCACCCATGAATATATTGGCCGGGTAAAAATTGTGGGGCAGAAAACCCAGACAGCTCCCGGCCAGAGCTGCTATGATGAAAGCTGTAAAAAGCTGTCCCTGCTGCAAACTGACAGCCAGCAGTGTCAGGGAAGCAATCAAAGAAACCCCGGCTGCCAGACCATCCAGACCATCAATCAAATTTACTGTATTGGTTAAACCAACCACCCAGAATACCGTTAGAGGAGGTCCTAAAATGCCGAGATAAATCATGCCTTCCTGAAGAGGATGGCTGATGAACTGAATGCTTACTCCAGAGCCAACTAAAATTATAGCAGCTAAAATCTGACCTAGCAATTTGATCAGCGGGCGCAAGCCATAAAGATCATCCAGCACTCCCAGGAGCATTAGCAGAGTAGCTCCAATTAAAATGCTTCCCAGATCCCGCCCCGGCCGTGAACCCATCCTGCTGAATACAGCCAGCAGAAAACCCAGATAAATAGCTATCCCACCAAGATTGGGCACAGCCCTGAGATTAATCTTTCTCCGGCCAGGTCTATCCACAGCCTCTATTTTAAGAGAAATTTTCCGTATTAAAGGTGTGGTCAGATATGTAATTATTAAAGCCAGTAAAAAGACCTGCATTTTAGCTGACATGGCATAAACCCCTTATTTGCGCAGCTTTTATGCTGCCACAATTTTCCTTCAAAGATCGCTAACTTGTTGTTAATTTTGTTAAAGATTTTGATAAACATGTTTTTATAAACTTAAAATACCCTGAATCCTGAGTTTATCATCTGGTCCCATAAAGTCTATCTCCGGCATCCCCCAGACCGGGCAGAATATAAGCTTTTTCGTTTAACCTGTCATCAACGGCAGCTGTATAAATATCAACATCCGGATGTTCCTGCTGAAGTTTATCTATACCTTCAGGAGCAGCTACCAGACACATAAATCTTATGTTCATCGGGTTTCGCTCCTTAATAAAATCCAGCGCTGCTGCTGCCGAGCCACCGGTGGCCAGCATGGGATCAACCACAATAAGTTCTCGTTCATTAACATCAGGAGGCAGCTTACAGTAATATTCCACCGGTTTTAAGGTTTCGGGATCCCGGTAAAGTCCAATATGTCCCACCCGGGCTGTGGGAATTAATTTCAGTATGCCGTCCAGCATTCCCAGTCCTGCCCGCAAAATGGGAATAACGGCCAGTTTTTTTCCAGACATCACCTGGGCTGTGGTTTTCTGCAGCGGAGTTTCTATTTCCACTTCCTGAACCGGAAGTTCCCGGGTGACCTCATAGGCCAGCAGAGTTGAAACTTCATCGGTTAGTTCCCGGAATTCTTTAGGTCCGGTTTCCTCCATCCTCAAAAGTGTTAATTTATGCTGTATCAGGGGATGGTCAATTATATGAACTTCACTCATCAGTCCTTCATCTCCTTTTCCAGCTGCATTATTTTATCAACCCGGCTCTGATGGCGCTCCCCGGCAAAATCTTCTTCCAGAAAAACAGAAACTATCTCCCGAGCCAGTCCGGTACCTAGCACCCGGTCTCCCAATGTCAGGATATTGGCATTATTATGGCTACGAGCCATTCTGGCAGAATAACAGTCCTGACAGCGGGCTGCCCTGATACCCTTTACCTTATTGGCTGCCATCGACATCCCGATTCCAGTGCCGCAGATTAAAATTCCCAGTTCAGCCTCCTGAGAAGCTACAGCCCGGGACACCTTACGGGCGTAATCAGGATAATCCACAGAGTCCTGACCGCTGGCACCAAAATCAATAACTTCATGCACGGACTCCTCTTTAAGCCAGTCTTTTAAATTTTCCTTTAAAGGAAAACCAGCGTGGTCACTACCAATTGCTAGTTTCATCCTGAACCTCCTTTTATTATAATTCTTGCTGTCTGAGTAATCTCCTGCCTGAGAAAAAAATTCAGGAATTCTCTCGACAGCCGCTTTCAACAACTTTTCCAACTGATCTCTGGTCTGACGATAAACTTCTAAGTCTTCCCCGACGGGATCCTCTACAATTTCAGTTCTTCCGATAAACTCGCCCAGGGTATAGATAATCCCGGATTCTTCCCGGTGAGAAAGCCGCAGG
The DNA here is from genome assembly GCA_003554685.1 of Halanaerobiaceae bacterium. GTDB lineage: Bacteria > Bacillota > Halanaerobiia > Halanaerobiales > Halarsenatibacteraceae > T1SED10-84. Next base: position 3,473 of record PWHA01000263.1, on the reverse strand, counting down.
CGCCGGGCCTGACTGACGGTCATCGTCAAAATCAGATCAGCTTCTCTGACCATTTCATCTGAGAGCTGCTGACTTTGATGAGTACTCAAATCCAGCCCTCTTTCCCGGGCTGCCCGGTGGGCCATTTCAGCTGCTCTCTGGCCGGGAAAAGCTGAAATCCCGGCCGATTCGATCAGATATTCTTTTTCTTCCGGCAGAAGATCTTGCAGCAGAACCCCAGCCAGGGGGCTGCGGCAGGTATTGCCTGTGCAGACCAGCACAATTTTTTTCAAATTCCTCCAACCTCCTCAGCCTAGTTCCCTGCGGGAAAGATCAATCCGACGACTGGCAGCCTTGACCAGCCTGTTCATGACAGCCTCTCCCACTCCAACTGCCGGTACAGATTCCACAAAAATCTCATCGAAATACTGCTGATCCAACTCCCTTAATAAAGAAAATAACCGACGGGCAATCAGTTTAATATTTGTCCGGGGACCCATATCTTTGATTAAGAATTTTTTCTCGGAAACTGACAAAGCAGCCTCATATCTCTCCTGCTGCTGAAGATTTCTGAGAGATTCAGCAGTTTCCTGGGTAACCAGCAGAGCCCAGGAGCAGTCCAGCTCTCTAAGATAGTTAATTATATCTTCAGGGGTTCCTTTATCCAAAAGAGTGGTGGTCGTCTTCGGGGCATAATGCCGGTACTTCATCCCCGGTGAACGGGGTCGGCCTTCGTTTTCGGTTATATCAGTTTCTGAAACTCCGGACTTCTGCCTGACCCTTTCATTGCCGCTATTATCTTCATACTTTTTAAAATTTCGGATCACCTTACAGCCCAAAACCTTTTCCAGTTCTCTGCAGGTTATCCGGCCCGGCCGCAAAATTGCAGGTTTCTCGCCGGTGAGATCAATCACAGTAGACTCCAGGCCGATAGGAGATTCTCCGGCATCTATGATCAGGGGAATTTTACCCTCCAGGTCCAGCAAAACATGCTCAGCCTGGGTGGGGCTGGGCAGACCGGAAGAATTGGCGCTGGGGGCAGCCAGTACCAGATCGGAACGACGGATAATCGCCCGGGTGACAGGATGCGAGGGCATACGAACAGCAACGGTTTTAAGGCCTGAAGTGGTGATGTCGGGCACTTCAGAGCTGCGCTGAAAAATAATTGTCAAAGGCCCGGGCCAGAAACAATTAATTAATTCCTGGCTGGCATTATCCAGACTGCCGGCGATAACCCGTTTCAAATCGGAAGTCCGGCCCAGATGAACAATTAATGGATTATCAGCTGGACGTCCCTTGGCTGCAAAGATTTTTTTAACTGCTACGGGATTGAGCGCATCTCCACCGAGACCGTAAACTGTCTCGGTGGGAAAGGCCACCACCTCTCCCCTTTTTAAAAGCCGGGCAGCTCTGGTGATGGCAGGATGCTTTATAAGCTCTTTCATTTTAAGATTTTTGTCAACCGGCAGTACTTCAGTCTCCATCGTCTTCACTGCCTTTCAGAGCCAGAATAATCCGTTCTCTTCCTCCCCCATCACGTCTCAGCTTGATATCCTGCCAGCAGTCCGAACTATCCGAACCATCAGTTTGATTTAAAATCTCCTTCACCCGCTGACTTTGATCATGACCGATTTCCAAGGCCAGCATCCCCCCCTGCCTCAAAAGCCGGCAGGCCTGGGGAATAAGCCTGCGGTAGATCTTCAGGCCATCAGCCCCGGCAGCCAGAGCCTCCCGGGGCTCCTGTCTGACATTCCGGGGAAGCCGGGATATTTCACTTTCAGGGATATAGGGAGGATTGGAAATAATCAGATCAAGCTGCCCCTCTTTTTCGGGCAGCAGAGGTTTAAGCAGATCACCCTCAAGCAGACCAGCCCGGTTCTTCAGTTCAAAGCGCTCCAGATTTTTCCGGGCAACCTCCAGGGCCAGGGTGCTAATATCAATCCCAACTCCCCGGGCTTCAGGAAGATAATGAAGCAGGCTGACCAGAATGGCACCGCTCCCGGTACCCACATCGACAATTTTGGGCTGCTCCCAGTTCTGGCTGCGGCAAAAGTCCAGGACCACTTCCACAAGTTCTTCGGTCTCCGGCCGGGGAATCAGCACTCCTTCCTCAACTATCAGCTCCAGTGACATAAACTCCCGGCGGCCCGTTAAATAGCTAACCGGCTTGCCCCGGGCCCGCTCCCGGATTCTCTGGCGATAGGCATCCAGTTCCTGCTGATTTAAGGGATAGTCAAAATTTACATAAAGCTTAATCCGCTCGGTATTTAAAAGATCAGCCAGCAGCACTTCGGCATCCAGCCGGGGAGATTCTACTCCCTGCTCTGCCAGAAACTCACTGCTGAGCTGTAAAATATTTTTAATGGTTCGTTTCTGAGCTCCACCCATTGTCTGCTCCTTTGTCAGAGCTTAAAGTTTTTCCAGCCTCTTTTCCAGATCCTCAGAAATCAGGGGCTCGATCATTAAGTCCAGTTCCCCGTCCAGAATCTGCTCCAGCTTATGCTCGGTCAAATTAATGCGGTGGTCGCTGACCCTGCCCTGGGGGAAATTATAGGTGCGGATCTTTTCACTGCGATCTCCACTGCCAACCTGGCTTTTCCGGGCTTCGGAACGCTCCTCCTGCTGCTCCTGCTCTAACTTTTCCTTGAGACGGGCCCGAAGAATCTTCATGGCCCTGTCCTTATTCTTATGCTGGGATTTTTCATCCTGGCAGGAGACAACCAGACCGGTTGGCTCATGGGTGATGCGGACAGCAGAGTCCGTGGTATTAACGCTCTGACCACCGGGACCGCTGGAACGATAAAAATCAATCCGGAGATCGTTGGAATCGATATCAATTTCCACCTCTTCAGCCTCGGGCAGAACAGCCACAGTAGCAGTGGAGGTATGGATTCTACCACTTGATTCGGTGCTCGGTACCCTCTGAACCCGGTGCACTCCACTCTCATATTTAAGATAGCGAAAGGCATTTTTACCCTCTACATTAAAAATTATTTCTTTAAATCCGCCAACCTCGCTGGGACTGGAGGACATGGTCTGAACCTGCCAGCCTCGATTTTCCGAATAACGGGTATACATCCGGTAGAGATCCCTGGCAAAAAGAGCCGCTTCGTCTCCTCCAGCTCCGGCTCTGATCTCTACAATAACATTCTTTTTATCATCGGGATCTTTGGGAATTAATAGTTTGGGAAGCTCCTCCTGCAATTCTTCCAGCCGGGGTCTGGCTTCCTGGATCTCTTCTTCAGCCAGCTCGGCCAGCTCTCCATCTTCCCCCATTTCAAGGATTTCCCGGGCCTCTTCTATCTGCTGCTGAAGATCCCGGTATTCCTCATATTTCTCCACAACCTTTTTCAGACCGGCATGCTCCTGCAGCAGTTTCTGATACTTCTGACTGTCATTCATCACCTCGGGATCACTGATTTTTTTATTTAATTTTTTATATTTTTCCACAACCTCATCCAGTTTATCTTCCAGTGTAGAAATATCCATCTTCT
>PWHA01000104.1 GCA_003554685.1 Halanaerobiaceae bacterium | reverse complement strand
GAAAAAGCTTCAGGCCTCTTAACCATTACACCCAGCCGGTCACAATCGGGGTCGGTAGCCAGAATCAGATCAGGCTGATATTCCTCGGCAAGCTCCAGCGCCAGGGTAAAGGCCTGCCTCTCCTCGGGATTGGGACTTTTCACCGTAGAAAATTCCGGATCCGGATTAGCCTGGCGCTGTACCACCATTAATTCCTTAAAACCAAGCTTATTCAAAAAAGTACGGACCGGCTTGCTGCCGGTGCCATGCAGTGGAGTATAGATGATTCTGATTTCACTGCCGTTCCGGGCAGCCAGTTCAGTGTCAGGAAGAACCTCTCTAATGGCCTGAAAATAAGCCTCTTCAACCTCATCTCCAATGTATTCTAAAAATTCCTGCTCCCGTGCTTCCTCTTTCGAAATACGCTTTATAATGTTAAAATCATCGATTTCGGAAATTTCAGCTGTAACCTCCCGGGCTTTTTCGGGAATCAGCTGGCAGCCCTCAGGACCATAGACCTTATAGCCATTGTATTCTGGAGGATTGTGACTGGCGGTAATAACTATTCCGGCCTTGGCCTGAAAATGTCTCACGGCAAAAGACAGCTCCGGTGTTGGTTTGAGTTCCTCAAAAAGATAGGTCTTAATACCGTTCCCGGCCAGCACCAGAGCTGCCTCTTCAGCAAATTCCGGTGAATTATGCCGGGAGTCATAGGCAATCACCACCGAACGGGGGCCATCAGCATCATCATAGTAATTGATAATGTAATTAGCCAGTCCCTGGGTGGCCTTTCTTACAATATATTTATTCATCCGGTTGGTTCCTGCTCCCATTTTGCCCCGCATACCGCCAGTGCCAAATTCCAGATCTTTGTAAAAACGCTCTTCAATCTCAGCTTCATCGCCTTCAATACTCTTCAATTCGGCTTTTGTTTCCTCATCAATATAATCATTGAGCAGCCAGTCGCGATATCTTGACATATAACTCAAGATAATATCCTCCTTTTGTCAATCCTGATTTAGCCTGCACTTGTTATGTTTCCGGGCTTCTCTTACGATTCCCGGCAAGATAATTCCAGGTAAATTTCCAATTAATAGCTCATTTTGCGCTAATTATATCATAAATTTCTGGGGCTGTCAGCTGTTTTCCAAAATATATAATTTAGTTTCTCTGCAATAACGGGGTTCATGTAATATGATATAAGCTTTAAATAAACAAAAATCTTTAAAGTAAACCCCTCTCAGCTGGCCTTTACTATTAATATTAACTATGTGAATAATTAATTATTATTTACCTAAGAAATTTTTTTGCTAAAACAGGAAACTGCTTTCACAATTTTCTCCAGATCAGACTGGCTGAGAACAGGATGAACCGGCAGAGAAAGTACCTGAGCCGCAGCCGCTTCAGCCCGGGGAAAGCTGTACTTATCATAACCTCGCCTGCGATATAACGGCTGTTCGTGAACAGGTAGGGGATAATATATACCGCAACCTACTCCCCTTTCTTTTAAATGCTCCACCAGCTGATCACGACATCTTTTTACTTTCGCAAAACAATTTTCCAGCTCACTATAATCCAGAGCTTTTTCATGATTTTCCAGATTTAGAGGCCTAAGACGAACTGTATATTGATGATAAACATGATAATTTCCCGACCTTTCTTCCGGCCCCTCCAGCCAGTCCAGTTGCTGAAGATTCTCTGTCAGGTAGCGGGCGTTTTCGCGGCGCTTTTCATTATTATCCTCCAGTCGTCTGAGCTGCTGGCGCCCCAGTGCCGCTGCCAGGTCAGTGGAGCGGAAGTTGTACCCCAGAACATCATGCTGATAGTCACCAGTCCGGCCATGATTAATTATTTTTCGGGCCAGCCTGGCTGTATCGGCATCAGATGTCACCAGCATGCCGCCCTCACCGGTGGTCATATTCTTGGTTGGATAAAAGCTGTAGATGCCGGCCTGGCCGAAACTGCCAGCCCGCTGGCCGCAGTGGGAGGCCCCATGGGCCTGGGCAGCATCCTCTATAACTATCAGTTCATATTCATCAGCCAGTTCCATCAGCTCAGTCATATCGGCCGACTGTCCAAAAAGATGAACCGGCATAATCCCCTTTATTTCCGGATCCTTCTCCAGAACCTCCCGGACCTTGACAGGATCCAGATTAAAGGTTGTATAATCAATATCGGCAAAGACCGGCTTCACCGAATTAAAAAGCAGGGAATTACAGCTGGCAATAAAGGTAAAGGGCGTAGTTATAACTTTATCTCCAGCTTTAAGTCCGCAGGCCTGAACTGCTGTATCCAGGGCTGTGGTCCCACTGGTTGTGGCAATTCCATAATCAGCGCCCACAAAAGCAGCAAACTCCTCCTCGAACTTTTTAACCTCGGGACCGGAAGCCAGCATCCCGCTTTCCAGAACCTTCAGGACAGCCTGCTTGTCTTCTTCACTAATGTCAGGATTTGCTATAGGAATCATCATATTTTCCTTTCAATAATGCATTTTCTGGTGTTTTTCAAACAAAAATCGCCCTATCTTTTCCTAAGCTTTTACTCGATGGCATTCATCCTGGGTATCAGGAAGCCCGTCCCTGCCATAAACCCGACGCTGGATACCCTTGGTAATCTTCAAAGCCTCAAGCCCATCTGAACCACTGATGAGGGGACGGGTGCCATTTTCTATGCTGTTAATGAAGTGAGCCAGCTGAGATTTCAGGGGTTCTTCATCATTGGAATAGGTCTCCTCAAGTTCATTTTCCCTTTGATAATCAGCGTTATCAGCCATAAAACCTCCACGTCGGGTAACCACTATCTTGCGCTGCAGGTAATCCAGCTCTATGTAAGATTTCAAGGTGGTAATAGTCAGACGGCGGACCTTCTTATTGCTGGCCCGGCTGGAAGTTAAAGTGGCTATTACATCATCGCTCAGCAGCAGATGAGCCACAGCATAATCAACATGCTGACGAGACTTTACCCGGCGGGCAAAGGCTGAAACTTCTTTAACCTCCCCGGGAACCAGGGAGCAGACAACATCGATATCATGAATCATCAAATCCTGAATTACATCGGTGTCATTGATTCGGGGATCATAGGGACCCATACGCTGAACATCAAGGGCAATAATTTCTTCTTTTTGCAAAATTCCCGGAAGGGCCTGAATGGCCGGATTAAATCTTTCAATGTGACCGACCTGAACTATTAAATCCTTCTGCCGGGCAGCCTGCAACAGGGAACGCGCTTCTTCTACAAGATTGGTAATTGGTTTTTCCACCAGAATATGTAAACCCTCTTCTACAGCCTGCATACCAATCTCAAAGTGGGTGGTGGTAGGGGTAGCAATGTTGACAGCATCAACCTCGGACATCAGCGCTTCAGCTGAAGGAAAGGCCTTCACGCCATAACTCTCAGCAATTTCCTTATTTCTTTTATCATCAATATCATAAACACCTACCAGTTCACATCTATGCTTTAAGGCCATATAAGATCTGACATGATTACTTCCCATATTACCTACACCGATAACCCCAACCTTAATTATGCTCATTTTATATAAAGACCTCCTGTAAATGAATAAAAAATCAGCGGCAGATTCCCCGGCTGCTCTTCTCCAGAAAAGCCAGCAGTTCGGTGATTGCCGGGCCGGATAGTTCCTCTTTGATTTTCTTTCTCGCCTGTTTGATATTCAGTCCTGACCGGCAGAGCAGTTCATAGGCCCTAGTTATCATTAACCTCGCCTCGGTGCTGGGACAATTGCCGGTTCCGGTAATCTCAGCAGGCTGTCCGGCAGCTTTGAGGTAGGGGGGAACATCTTTATTGATCTTGGCATGATCGAAAACTACTGCTCCAGAACCAATCCTGACATGCTGATGAACACCCACCATATTCCCCAGGTGAGCATTATTGCCAATTTCAACCAGGCCGGCCAGCTGTGTAAGGGTATCCAGCCGGACTCCATCCCCCAGAAGGCAGTCATGGGCCACATGAGCAAGTGCTCCCAGCCGGACACCCCGGCCCAGCCGGGTGATTCCCCTTTCGGAAGTACCGCGATGAATGGTAGCCCGTTCTCCTATCAGGCAGCTGCTGCCAATAATCAGTTTGGTCCTCTTACCCTCATGTTCTCTGTGCTGGGGGGGGAAACCCAGAAGAGCACCGGTCGAAATTCTGGTGTTCCTGCCTATGGTAGTCCTGCCTCTAATTTCAACCTCAGTAGCAATTATACAGCCTGATTCTATTTTTACATCCGGCCCAATTATTACCCTGTCATCAACCCTGACATCATCAGCTATTTTAGCTCCAGAAGCAATCCGTGCCGCGCTTTTCCCTTCAGTATCTACCATAAATAAGCGGCTGAGCCTTCTCTCCTCTCGAAGTTTCCTTGTTTGAATATTCTCCATTCAAACATTCCAGTTTAAGCACTCGGGGTCCAGTTTTTTTAGTTCAAGCACTTCAAGTTAGCATATTGTAATCCGGGCATTCACATGTATTATACCATAATTTAGAGGTCAAGGTCAAAGCCCAGAAAAAAGGCCTGATCCACTGCTTCATAGTTCAAACTGTAGCTGTAACAGTCCAGCTTTCTTTCCAGCTGAAAATCAAGTTTCTGCCAGGTTTCCTGGCTGTTATCATAATCACCGGCAAAGTCAAAGGCCAGTGATGATTGAGGAGCTGCTGTGGGAGACTTGAACCGAAATCCAATTCTGGTCCGCAGCCATTCCCGCTCCAGCAGGTCATACACCAGTTCGCCCCTGATTCCAGTTTCAAAACCTGTTTCTCCGGTCAGATCTATGCTGCTGTGGGGATTAATTTTCAAACGGGATTCTACTTTATCCCCAACCAGATAGGACTCTCCCCGGGAATAGTTACTTTCAATTTCCAGGCCTCCTCTCTGCTGCAGAGATAATTCTCCTGGCATTTTCAGAAAAAACCAATTCTGTTTTGAATTCCAGGAAAAATTCTGTTCCCAGAAAACTCTCTCGAGAGCAAGCTCATTTTCTAAAGCAATAAAGTTAGCTACAGCCCCAGGAGCAAGATGATATATATAGGTGAACCGGCTTTCAGCATCCAGTTCCCAGCCTCTCAGATCAGAAAGGCTCTGTTGCCAGAGAGGTGATACTTTAAATCGGTCGGTTTCGCGACCCTTTTCAACCAGCCGTCCCAATCCGGCTTCCAGTTTTAGGCTACCGAATCTCGAATTATTAACAATTGGGAGTTCCAGGTTTGAATAGGGTAAAAACTCGGTATCATAGCCTTCACGATATCTCAACTGCCAGAAGACCCCGGAATTATCCAGCTCCAGCTGATAATCCCTGCGATCCAGCCGCCAGTCATGATAATCATGATAAAAAGAAAAAGCCAGATTCTCTGCCCGAGCGTCTTCTCGGCCCAATACTTCCCGATGATAATATTCCTGTCGCCAGGACTGCTGTAAGAAATCATACTTTAGGTCAAGGCGGATATTCCTGCCCCGCTGTTCATAATCCAGGGAAGTAGTCAGGGGCCTTCTTTCCTTCCGCTCATTCTCTTGTTCTTCACCTTCCTCAGATTCCTGCCACTCCTGGATAACTCGCTGCTGCTGTCTGACTGTTAGCCCCGGAAAAGGCCGATGCTCCCAGCCAGAAAAATAGACCTGTTCCAGTTCTCCCTCCAGGTCCTGATAGGAATAGCCTGCTTTAATAATAGTATGGTGAGTTGGAGTGAAGGTTAAAACTGTTTCAAAGTTCTCCTGCCACCGATGGGATTCTCTATTCTCCAGCACTTCCTGAAAAAAATCCTCCTGATAACGAATGAAATCATATTCGGTTTCCAGCACCAGGTTATCACTTATTCTTAATATATTATCAGCTTCCCGGATTTCCGTACCTGCCAAGGTCCTGCTGTACAGCAAACTCCCTTCAGTTCTATCACCAATCTCATAAAGGTAGCCCAAACCCAGAATTATACCTTCAATCGAGTCATAACCAATTTCATAGATAAAGGTGGTATCCTGCAATATCATATGTTCCGGGTCATCAGGATCCTCGGTAAATTCCAGCACATAATAAGGCAGTGCTATTATCCGGGTTTCTCCCCAGTAAAAAGCAGCTTCTTCAGCCACTACCCTGTCATCTGGATAAACAGTTACCCTGCCGGCCCTGATGCTGTAATGAGGCTCCGGAAGCAGACAGGGCGTATAGAGGGCCTCCTCCACCTGAAGTGTGAGTCCATTTTCACTAACAGTGGTAAGCCGATTGCCTGAAAAGGTGATTTCATCAACCCTTGTTTCGGCCTGGACAAACTCTCCTTCGCCTGTTTGATAATTAAAGCTTAGCTCTTTCCCGATAATCTTTTCATCAGCAGTCAGAAGCCGAAGCGGATCCCCTGAAGCTTCCACCAGATTATCATTTATGTAAAATATTAACCGGTCGGCCTCAAAGCGGTAATCTAAAGTTTCAAATACCACATTATCAGCAGCTTCAAGAACCCCGTGCTGACGATCATAGACAATATTATCGGCTGTCAGCTCATAATACTCTTCCTCTTCCTTCCGAAAAGCTGCCGTTTCATTGCCCAATTCCTGACCGGCCGCTGCAGACTCGAAGAATATCAAAGATAATAAAATCAAGGCTCCAGCTAAAAACAAAAAAAAGAAAAACAAAGCCGGTATTTGATTTTTTTTAGTAAATTTCTCCATGTTTTTCTCCTTAAATATCAAAATCCGCCAGGAAAGCGCCGGAGATAATAAAGACCGGTGCACTATAACCCTGGCGGACTGAGGTCAGTAAAATAATGCTAAACTAAAATCTAATTTCAAAGCTGGCACTAATGCTGGATTCCTGGTTCTCGGAGTCCTCTGTTTCCTGGTCAGAATAACTGTCAATCAGCTGATACCCCAGGGAAAGCGAGCTGAAATCAGAAACATTTAAGTCCAGACCCAGATCCCATTCAGTCTGCAGCCTGCTTTCCAGTTCGTCCAGATCCAGCAGTTTATAAGAGGCGCTCAAAGTTGCCAATTCTAAAAAGTCCAGCTCCAGTCCTGAAATAGACTGTCTGTTCTCGGAGAGACTGTCAAACTGATAGCTGGCCCGTAAATTACCCAGAGAATCCCGGTACTCCAGCCCCAGAATAGCATAATCCTGAGAGGATGAATTAAAAATATCTTCCTGGCGGTAATCGGCGGAAAAGCTTAGATTATCAAATGGTCTGATCGTTATTCCCACCTGTCCGGGATTGGTGGTCAGACTGTCAGCAGAGTCAGTTCGAACAGCCTCATTCTGCTGCAGGTCCCCGTCAATAATCCCGGTATCCAGCTGTTGCTCTCCTCTCTCTTCACTGACAACCTCCGCCTCTGTAAAATCATGAGTTGAGAGCACAGCAAAATCTTCTTCAGCAATTTCCGGATTATCCTCTTCATCTTCAGCAGCAATACTATCTATATTAAATTGAGAAAGTCTTAATTCCTGTTCTCCATAACCGGCCCGCAGAGTTGCCCAGCTGCCCAGATCAAATTCCAGTGATACCTCGGTTTTAGATTCCTGCTGTTCGCCGTAAAGAGTTTCCCTGTGATCAGCAGAAAGCTGCAGCCGATTAATAAGAGAGATGGCTGCCAGATCCTCAGTGCTTTCGGTGAGGGAAAAATCAGCTGAGATTGAGTCTGTCAGCAGGGTATTCCGGGATATCTCGCGAAATTCCTCTTCTTCAAGCTGCTCCTCACCAAACCTGGAAGCCAGATCAAACAACTTATCCTGCCCTTCTTCAGAAAACTCGCGGAAACCAGAATCAGGCAGCCTGAGAGGCTCGGTATCCAGAGAAAAAACCTGATTGTAATCCGGTCCGGAAAAACTCTGAACCCAGGATTCATAATTTAATACAGATTCAGCCCCGACCCCGACAGGCCAGAAAACAAGCATTAATATTAAGATTGTTATTATTGCTGCAGTTCCGGTAAACCTGCTCATTAACTGACCTCCCTTTCCCTTCCCGCTTTATCCTGATTAATGATGAATTAATATATAATGGAATATTATTATGATTAGCTCAAAATTAAGGTTTTCTCAAATTCCAGACTAACATTTTAGTTTGATTCCCGGCTTGACTTCAGGACTTCTACAGGTATACTTCTACACGGAAAAAAATAGTCCTTTAATTTAATAAAAATAATTAAGGAAAAACTACATCCTGATGTTCACATTATACCAAACCAACTGAAATTTTTCCAGCTATTTCACAAATAAATTTTCTTTTCTCCCGATTTTTTTCAAAAAAGCTATTGACATTAAATCAACCCTGTGTTATAGTTACTTTCGTTGGGCAAAAAAAATCCAGTAAGATGCCCGATGACAAATTAGGAGGAATAATTTAAATGATTTACACAGGTACAGTAAAATGGTTCAACGATCAAAAAGGTTACGGCTTTATTGAAAGAGAATCTGGAGACGATGTTTTTGTACACTTTTCTGCTATTCAAGATGACGGTTTCAAGAGCCTGAGTGAAGGTCAAGACGTAGAATTTGAAATCGCAGAAGCCGACCGCGGCCCTCAGGCCGAAAACGTAGTTGCAGTATAAATAAGTATTTAACTACTTTTATATATAGCAACAGCTTTAGCAACAACTAGCATAAGTTAGCAAAGCAAAAGCAAACAGCAGTAAAACCCCTGGCAGCTGCCCGAGCAGTGCCAGGGGTTTTTGCTATCGCTGGCATATATTGCTATCGCTGGCATATATGGTGGTACCGGGTGCTAACCCTTTTTTCGACAATTTTTTAATAATTGTGCCGCTAATATTAATAATTTTGATATCGATTTAGTGTTGCGATTTTATGTTGGGGTTGCAATTTAATATTGGGGTGATTTTACCTGTAATGATTGTCCTGTAATGATTGTCCTGTAATGATTGTCCTGTAATGATTGTATCATTCCACTTGAATTTATGGCTCCGATAACAGCATTTAGCAATCTAATACCCAAATTCAGGGGCATCAGGCTGGTAAAAGGCCACATTATCCGGAGCTTCTCTGATAAAATTAACTCCCAGCCTTAAACCTCTCAACAGCCCCAGACTGGTGTCAATATCCCTTAGTCCTCGATAGAATATTGAAATCAACCCGGTTATCCGGGGCAGACCATTTTCACCATTCATCTCTTCTCTAATAGCCCAGAGAATCTGTTCCTGACGCTGAACCCTGTCAAACTCATAATCCTCTTCATCCTCAGGGCCTTCCTCCAGATAGCGCCGGGCAGCCTCCCTGTCCATCTTCTTCGGTCCCCGGGCAGTTTCTACCTCTACTTCCCCATATAAATCAATAACATCGATAAAGTAGCTCAAATTAAGTTTTACATAATCTACCTCCAGATCGGAATTTACCGCTACCGCCAGCTTTTCAGCTT